>CAMFKK010000072.1 GCA_945957225.1 uncultured Sphingobacteriia bacterium
CGAGATAGGCTCCGGTCTCGTGGGCTCGGAGATGTGTATAAGAGACAGGGAGAGGGAGACTTTATTTTGGCCCTAAATGCCCAGATTAGAAAGCAGATCAAAAAAAATAAAGGGGCAACCCTTGCAGTAAAAATGGCCCGGGACACAAAACCCGTGGCCATTTCTGCTGATTTACTAACCTGTCTAGAAGACGAACCCCGGGCCAAAGCCTATTTTGACAAATTACCCGGTTCACACAAACTCTATTATAGCCGCTGGATAGAAAGCGCCAAAACCGATGAAACCAAGGGACGCAGAATAGCCAAAGCCATCATGGCATTGAGCAAGGAAATGGGTTATGGAGAAATGATCCGCGATGAAAAGCAGGAAAAAGACCAATTGGGTCTATAAGACGGCAAGTTTGCCCCAAAAAAATAATCAAAGAATAATAACTTACTAATAGGTAAGTTTCCCTAATTTTAAGGCGTGAGTGCAAGGAATACTGATACCAAGGAAGAGATTTTGCGCATTGGTAAGCAATTGATTCAGTTCTATGGATACAATGCTTTTAGCTACGCCGATATCTCCAGAGAGCTGAACGTTAAAAACGCGGCAGTACACTATCATTTTAGGGGTAAGGAAGATTTGTTAATGGCACTTGTTCAAAACTATATTGACAATTACCAATTATTGGCACAGCAATTAAAAGCTGCACCATTAAAAGCCATTGCAAAGCTGGACAAATTTATTGAACGCTATACCCTGCTCTGTGAAACGGATAGTATCTGTATCATAGGATCAATTGCGTCTGACTATAATACGCTGCCAGATTCGGTCAAGGAAAAAGTAACGGAGCTGATTAATTTGGTCATGGGCATGGTGGAACATACCTTATCCGAGGGAAAGCGAAAGGGAGAATTAGTCTTTTCGGAATCACCCAAGACCCAGGCATTATTGATGATGACCAATTTGGCCGCAGGTGTACAGTTGGCAAGGATTTCGGGGAAGAAGGATTATGAAGCTATTAGAAAGGCAATAATTAGACAGGTGAAGTCCTGATTTTTTTTGCCCTTAAAACTTACATACTAGTAAGTAAGTGAAGAGGAAGAAAGTGAAGAGTGAAGAGGAAGTAAGTGAAAAGTGAAGAGATAAGAGTGAAGAGGAAGCTAGTGAAAAGTGAAGAGATAAGAGTGAAGAATGGAGGAAGATGAAAGTAAAGAGATAAAAGTGAAGAGGAAGAAAGTGAAGAGTGAAGAGATAAGAGTGAAGAATGTTGAGGAAGGGAAAGAAAGAAGTGGTGCATATAAGAGAAGACAAAAAAATAATTAATTCAATTAATAAAACCAATAACAAACAACAACAAACAACTATGAAAAAAGTAATCGCCATCACAGCATTTCTAGCCCTGGTAGGATTAGAAGCCATTTCACAGATTCCAGCAGGTTTTCAAAAAGCCAGCATTACCCTAGCCAATAACCAACAAATGGAAGGCGCCATCAAAGACGGGGGAATTGCCAAAGGCACGGTTCAATTTGTAGGAGCCAATGGGTCAAAGAAAAATTATTCAGCTGCTGAATTAAATGCAGTAATCGTAAACGGAGAAAATTTTTTGGCATTGTCAAATGACTTTTACAAAGTATTAGTGAATGGAAAAGCCTCTTTGTTACAGAAGCAATCAGACAATAGTGGAAAGATGATTTTTAATGGTTCAGAAGCAACTGTTGCCAGCACCACAGAAGGAAAAGTTGGTGAATGGTACCTGCTGACCAATAACGGAGACATTCATTTACTGGGCAAAAAGAATTTTGATACCGTGTTAGGAACTGCCTTGTCAGACTGCCCCGCTTTGTTGGCAGAGATTAAAGCCAAACAAATCAGCTATGAGCAATTGGCACAAGCCGTGGGTAAGTACAATCAATGCAAATAAATTCTAGCCTTAGCACCTATTTTCCCCCGTTGAAAAAAAATCCCCGCATCGGGGATTTTTTTATAGACTTAGTTTACCTGTACGGGCATTGCTTATATGGTAGAATGGTTAACTTTATCAAAATTGCTGCCATGTTCAAATTCGTATGCGCTACCATCGCCATTGGCCTTTGCTTTACTGCAGGGTCACAAACCATTTCAAGGCCAACCAGCGTATTTGAGGAATCCTATGGACAAGACGGTAAACCAATGACTACCAAAAATAAGGTTGTAGAAGGATCACCCATGTTTCAAGAAAAATGGTTTGAAGGCAAAGTGCAATTGACCAAGGGAAAGGAATTTAGTGATGCGCTATTTCAATTTAATCTTGCTACCCAACAATTGTTTTTCAAAAAAGACAGTGCCGTTTTTGCCTTTACTGAACCACTTGTGGCTTTTACCTTAAATCAAACACAAAAGGGTAAAACACTGTCTTATCAATTTAAAAATGGCTACCCCGCCATTGGCAAATGGGGTTCCAATTGTATTTATCAGGTGCTGGTAGAAGGCAATACCATTCAATTGCTAAAACTGGTTATCAAAAAAGAGCAGGAACAATATGTCTATAACCAACCTGCTAAATGGGTCTATAAAGATGAAATAAGTTGGTATGTTTATTTACCCGCCACCAGAGAGATCAGGGAAATCAAAAATAGTACCCAAGAAATCTTAAAGACAATCCCTGAATTTGAAGCCGGGATTCAAGCATTTACCGCCAATAAAAAAGGGAAAAAGCTGGATGAACCAACCCTTTCCCTTTTGATTGAATCACTCAACAAATAAGCTTAAAGCTCAGAGTATTCGGTAGCGTGGCAAAGAATGGTTTCATTGCGTTGAACCGTGTTTTTGTATTCAGCCATACCTGATAAGGTTTTCCATTCCGGGTCAGCGCTAAAAGTTTTCCAGTGTGCGTTGCGATCATCCATATTGTTAAAGCTGGTCATATACATCAGGTTGGGCATTCTGGCACCAGCCAAAACTTCTCCATAAAAAATGGCATTAAAATTCAAGCGAATAAATAAAGCCACTTCTCCACCAGCATTAAACATCTCCACTTTTTTGCGATACATTTTTTCAGTTGGTCCTTCATAGGATCTTAATTCATAAACTCTTTCTGCAGCCGTTCCAGTAATCTTTGGCGCTGCAAAATCTGGCATCATTTCATAGGCTTTTAACAAGATGGCTTCTTTTCTTACAAAGGGTGTTTGGTTATAAGGCGCGTCTATATAAGCAGCACCATCTTTTAAATGTTGTTGGTCTTTCCAAATGGCAATATCGGTTTTGTCAATCTGATCAATGCTTTTATAAGGAATAAAGACAAAGATTTTTTTGTCAGCAGCCGTGTCATTGGCAATGGGTTTGAACACACCCACTTTGGCAATACCTGCTCGGTGCAAGGCTGGGATCAAGGCATTTTGTAAATATTGGTCTACTACAGCCATTTGACTAGCATTGGCAATATGGTACACCGTAATTTGGTAATAAGCTCTTTTGGGTTTAAAGGCATTTGCTGTGTCTGAGAAGAGCAGCATTGTAGTAAACAAGGCAATCAAAATTTTCTTCATAGTTCCTGTTTACTCAAAGTTAAGCAAATGCGGAATTGTAATTTCTTTAACGTATTTGGGCATTGGAATTGCGTCAAAGACTGGGTGTTACCGAAAGAAATTTTTTTTCAGCCTTTAACAAACCCTTAATACACAAATAGAAAACAGAGCGACTCTCTATCATTGAAAGCAGCAAGCAAATTAAAATAAACGCATGGAGCAATTATACGCTAAACCAATTATGATTATGAAAAACAGAAACATCCTCTCATTTGCCTCTTTGTTGGCTATTGCCGTTGTATTATTTGCAACTGCCTGTAACAAAAGTAATTCATCAGAAAATCAAGGTTCACAAACTTTGGCTTTGTATCTAACAGATGGTCCCGGTCTTTTTGACAAAGTATTGGTAGACATTAAATCTGTAAAAGTATTGGTAGATACTACAAAGGATACACGCAGACATGATGGTTGTGATTTTGACCGTTTTGGTGCTAACGACCGCAAAAATGATAGCGGTTTTGTTTGGACCGATATTGGCATCAAAGCCGGTATTTATGACCTATTGCAATTGCGCAATGGTACTGATACTTTGCTAGCACAAACCACTATTCCAAAAGGTGCTATCAGGTTGATTAAAATTGAAATTGGTACCAGTAACTCCGTGGTAAAAGACAGTATTACTTATCCCGTAAACCTGCCTGCTAATGCGCCCAATTATGTGTTGATCAAAACAAAAGGACATGAGTATGATGAATACCTGCCTGGTCAAAACAGATTGTGGTTAGACTTTGACGTAGCACGTTCCATTATCCAAGAAAGAAATGGTCAGTTCTACCTGCGTCCCGTATTCCATTTCTTTACCAAGAAAAAATCAGGAAATGTTGTAGGTAAAATTGCCAATCAAATTGATGCAAAAGCAGTAGTAACTATTTATAATGCTACTGATACTGCTTATGCACTGCCTACACGTGAAGGATACTTTGCAGTAAGATGTTTGAAAGACGGTACCTATAGTGTCCTGATCAACGCTACCAGCCCATATCTTGACACCACCATCAATAATGTGGTTGTAGCTGCTCCAAAAGAAACTTCTTTGGGTGTGATTACACTGAAAAAATAATTCTGGCGATCATTTGGTAGGGCCCCGATTTTTCGGGGCCTTTTTTTTGTGGAAATCATGCTATCTTACAGGAATGGAAAACAATAGCTTCTTGCTCTATGGAGCCAATGGTTATACCGGAAGAATCATTGCAGATCTAGCAAAGGATTTCGGTCTTAAACCAATTCTTGCTGGAAGAAATGCCATAGCCATTAAAGCACAGGCAGACCAATTGGGTTTGGATTATCGGGTATTTGACTTGAATGACCAACGCAGTTTAGAAAACGCATTGCTTGGGGTACCCCTGGTGTTACACGCGGCAGGTCCTTTTTTTAGAACCTATAAAAAAATGGTTCAAGCCTGCTTGGCCACCAATACCCATTACTTAGATATTACAGGAGAGATAGCCGTTTTTGAAGGCGTGAAAAGAATGCACGAGCAAGCCCTACAAGCGGGTCTCATGCTCATGCCAGGTGTTGGCTTTGACGTAGTACCAACGGACTGTATGGCGGCTTTTTTAAAACAACAACAACCGGATGCAACACATTTGAAACTGGCGTTTGCCACCATTGGCGGAAAACTGTCTCATGGAACATCCATGACCATGGCCGAGGGATTGGGTGAAGGAGGTGCCGCTAGAATTGATGGAAAAATTACCAAACAGGCACTGGGTAAAAAAGGCATGTGGGTAGATTTTGGCAAAAAGAAATTATTCACCATGACCATCCCCTGGGGCGATGTGTCTACTGCTTTTGTCACTACAGGAATCCCCAATATTGAAACCTATACCACGGTAGCACCAAAGCAGTTTAAGATCTTGAAATGGCAGTTCTTGTTTAACTGGGCCTTAAGAACAGACTTGGTCAGAAATTATATCAAAAAACAAATTGCCCAAAAACCAGCGGGACCATCCCCAGAGATTCGCGAAACCGCCAATAGTTATATCTGGGGGCAGGTAACCAATGCTGCGGGGGAGCAGGTGCAGGCCAGGCTTATTTGCCCAGAGGGATATAAATTGACGGCCATCAGCAGTTTGATCATTGCCAAAAAAGTATTGGAAGGAAATTTGAAACTAGGTTATCAAACCCCAGCCGGATTATATGGGGCTGATCTTGTTTTAGAAATACCCGGTGTGAGTAGAACATTAATTCAAGATTAAATTTCTTTGGCTGAAGAAAAAAAACAGCAACTTTGGCCATCCTAAACCAAGCATACTGCCATGTCCACAAATCGGAAAGCCGCCATTGGATTTATTTTTGTTACCTTATTGATTGACGTAACTGGTTTTGGTGTCATCATCCCCGTGATGCCCAAATTGATTGAAGACCTAATAGGTACGCAGGATATGAGTAAGGTCTCCACTTATGGTGGTTGGCTCACATTTGCCTATGCTTTTATGCAATTTCTTTGTGCCCCTATTTTGGGAAACCTCAGTGATAAATATGGTAGAAGACCGGTTTTGTTGTTTTCACTTTTTGGATTTGGCATTGACTATCTATTTCTATCCTTTGCACCCAGTATCTGGTGGTTATTTGTAGGAAGAATTATTGCAGGAATTACGGGTGCTAGTTTTACCACAGCATCGGCCTATATAGCAGATATTAGTACGCCAGAAAATAGGGCACAGAATTTTGGTATGGTGGGAGCCGCATTTGGTGTAGGCTTTATCCTAGGCCCCATGATTGGGGGCTTATTGGGCGAATTTGGTGCCAGAATTCCCTTCTTTGTAGCAGCGGGTTTGGCATTGGCCAACTGGCTCTATGGATATTTTATTCTACCTGAATCCCTTTCAAAAGAAAATAGACGTGGCTTTGAATGGAGAAGGGCCAATCCATTGGGTTCACTGATGCAACTAAAAAAATATCCAGCAGTAGGAGAGTTAGTAATATCCTTGGTGCTTGTCTATATTGCTGCTCACGCCGTTCAAAGCAATTGGAGCTTTTTTAATATTGAGAAATTTCATTGGACTCCCAAGATGATTGGGATCTCATTAGGCTTGGTAGGATTATTAGTAGGTGCTGTGCAGGGTGGATTGGTACGTGTGATTAATCCCAAAATAGGCAATGAAAAAAGTGTCTATTTTGGATTAGGACTTTATGCACTGGGATTATTATTATTTGCTTTTGCCAGTGAGACTTGGATGATGTTTGTATTCCTGATTCCTTATTGCTTGGGTGGGATTTGTGGTCCCGCATTACAAGCCATCATTTCAGGACATGTTCCCGCCAATGAACAAGGAGAATTACAGGGTGCACTTACTAGTTTAATGAGTGTAACCTCTATTGTAGGTCCACTGGTGATGACGGGTTCCTTTGCCTATTTTACAGGACCCAATAAACCTTTTTATTTTCCTGGAATTGCATTTTTAATTGGAGCAGTCTTAATGTTAATTGCTGCCATTCTAGCCTATCACGCGCTTAAATCGGAAACCAAAAAGGAAACGGTTGAAGTAAAAAATAATTAATAGAGTTCTACCACCATTTCTATTTCAACAGCCATATTATTGGGGAGTGAATTTGTACCAATAGCTGACCTTGCGTGTTTGCCCTTCTCGCCAAATACGGCCACCATTAAATCAGAAAAACCATTCATGACTTTTGGTTGCTCTGCAAAATCATTGTTGCCATTGACAAAACCCAGGACCTTTACTATGCGTTTCACCTTGCTTAAATCGCCAATGGAAGCTTGCAATGTGGCTAATAAATTAATGCCCGTTAATTTGGCGGCTTCCGCACCTTGTGCCACAGTTAGGTCTGTACCTAATTTGCCAATGATATAAGTTCCATCGGTTTTGCTGGGTCCATGGCCAGATAAAAACAATAGGTTGCCCGATTGCACATATTTGACATAATTGGCAATGGGGCTTGTGGGCTTGGGTAAAACAATACCCAATTTATTTAAATTCTCTGCTGGACTCTGTGCAAAAGCAGCGCAACTAAGAAAAGCAAATAGCAACAAAAAGGTAAAACGCATTAAGCAGATTTTTGGTGTTGTCTAAAGTATTGATAACGGAAATATCCGGCTACTAGAATCACCAGCATACAGATTTCTGAAAATGCTTTTTCTGCATCAATCCAATCTGTTGGTCTGTCTTTTAGCAATGGATCCATGAGCAAGCCATGCACTAGAAACAAACAAGCTGTGGCATAGGAAACTAGGTGCAGGTTTTTCCAAAATCGGAATCCCATTTTATTACGAACACTGTCAAGAGAAGTAATGACGGTAATGATGAGTGCATACAATGAAATCACACCCAATGCAACCATCCATGCTTGTTTGGGCGATGTTAAAGGGAAGAACAATTGATTCCAACTAAAACCTGCTTCCTTGTCTAAAAAAAGGATAATCGGGTGCAGCAATGCCAGACAAAGGGCTAGATAGGCTGTCCAATTGTGTAGGTCTTTTAAGGATAGCGCTTGCAACTTAGCAGGTAATTTTTTCCAATAAGGGTTTTGTTTATAGGCAGTGCTTAACAACATGCCCAATAAGAAATTAAAGGTCAAAACACCTGTGGCAGCAAGACCCAAACCTGCAGAAAGGTCTAAAAAACTAAGTTCAAACATAGATTTAAAGTTAGGAATTTAACATTTCATAACAAGCTGAAGGGTAGCCGTTTATCATTTAAGTTCCAGATTTATTAGGTGGGTAGGCTTTTAAGGACTACTTTTGCGGTTCATTATTTATTTTACAAATTTTACAATGGACACAAAAATTCAAGGAACTGTGAAGTTCTTTAACGAAGAAAAAGGATTCGGCTTTATTAAGCACGACAATTCTAACAAAGAAACTTTTGTACATGCAAATGGTTTGATCGATCAGATCGAAGCTAATGACAAAGTTGAGTTTGATGTACAAGAAGGACGTAAAGGCCTAAACGCCGTGAACGTTAAACGTATTAGCTAATACTAACTTTCTTTATCAACATAAGGCCATTCCAAACGGAATGGCCTTTTTCATTTCTAGCCCCCATTTTGCCTCTCATAAATGCTATATTTGCCGGATTAATTTTTAGCTATGGCATCACTTATGCAACAATTGGAAGAGACAGTACAGTTTATCAGGTCTAAAACCCAGACCCAAACCAAGGTGGGAATCATTCTTGGTAGTGGATTGGGCAATCTGGCCAACCAAATTCAAGCTGATTTGGAAATCCCTTACGGCGATATTCCACATTTTCCAGTTAGTACCGTTGAAGGGCATAAGGGTCGCTTGATTTTTGGTAAACTAGGTGGTAAGC
>CAMFKK010000073.1 GCA_945957225.1 uncultured Sphingobacteriia bacterium
TTGATAAATCAAGGTATTATTCCTACTCAAAAAAGTCCTAATCATGATGGCATGGTTACAGCTTCCATTAAAACCAATAAAGCCAATTCCACCCCCATAATAGCCCCTTGCCGTTGGTTCAAAACTATCAATCAATTCCATGGCTTTGAACTTAGGCGCTCCGCTCAAAGTACCAGCAGGAAAGGTTTTTGCCAATAATTCAAATGGATTTTGGTCCTGCTTCACCACTCCAGTTACCTCACTAACCAAATGAATCACATGGCTATAATACTGCACTTGTCTATAATGACTCACCACTACATTTGAGCAACAACGGCTCAAATCATTTCTGGCAAGATCTACCAACATTACGTGTTCCGCATTTTCCTTAGCGTCTTGCAATAATTTTTCTGCCATGGCTTTGTCCGTAGCATCATCCCCGGTTCTTTTAAATGTGCCTGCAATGGGGTGTACTACCGCTTTGCCATTTTGAATAATCAATTGCGCTTCCGGTGAAGAGCCCATTAATTTATAATCGCCATAGTCAAAAAAGAACAAATAAGGAGAAGGGTTAACACTGCGCAATGCGCGATAGACATTAAATTCATCACCCGTAAAACCTTGATTAAATTGTCTACTTAACACAATCTGAAATACGTCTCCCCTATAACAGGATTGAATTCCCTTTTGCACCATTTGCCGATAGTCTTCATTTGACATATTTGAATACTCATCCCCCTTAATTTGGAAAGGATATACTGGCACATCTTTGCTTTTAATCAAGGACTCCACCATTTGCAAATCAGAGTCAAGACCAGCAACTTTGTTCTCACAAAGAAATAACTCGTCCTTAAAATGATTAAACACAATCACATATTGGTACAATCGATAACGCATTAAAGGAATATCCGATGGCGTTTTTTTAGCAGGATTAAACTGTATACTGTCAAAAAACTGAACTGCGTCAAAACTGGTATATCCATATAGCCCTTGTGCAAATACAGCTTCTTTTTCTTCAGCTGGAACAATGTCAAAATGCCGCATAAAATCCCATAAAGCATTTGGTGCATCCGCAGCATTTTGCAGTACAGCTTTTTCAGGTTTTTGACCTGGCCATTTAAATTCCATGCTACTGGTAGAAGTCAGTTCCATGCCAGCTATAGCATTGACGCCTATAAAAGAATAACTATTCTCAGCCACATGATGGTCTGTACTTTCCAACAATACAGTATCTCTAAAACGGTCTCGCAAACGCAGATAAATACCAACCGGAGTAAACACATCGGCTAGCATTCTTTTACTTACTGTTTCTAATTTGATTTTCTTAACTGACATCTGATCTATTTTCTTTGAGTATACTGTTTTGATTGGGATAAAAAAAGCCCCGGCAAATTGTCGGGGCTCTGAATTTATTTCAAAAAGTATTGGCTATGCCATTACAATCCCCGTAAAGAGTTTGTATGCCACCACCAATATTTGTTTGTTATTTGTTTCATTGCTATGCAAAGATGGTAGAGAATTGCATTTGAACCAAAATTTTCTCTAAAAAAAACAAAACCGCCTTGAACCAGGGGGCCAAAGCGGTAAACACTATGAGAAAACCAAATAATTATTTACTATCTGCCGTAAATCCATATACTACTGGATTCTTTCCTCCCATGGCACGTACATAAGCAGACAACTGACCACGATGATGAATCACGTCAAAAAAGAAAAACCACATCATGCTGCTTCTTGGAAGGGTAACAAAGGGTTTGCCCTCTATTAATAATTCAACGGTTTCATTTTCCCAGGCTTCAATACTGGTATTGTTCAAAAGGGTAGTCACTTCATTCCAGAAGATCTCCATTTGGTAGGCCGCCATGGCACTATCCATAAAGTCAAAATCCAGTGTTTCATCACAGGTATTGAATTGGAGGATGGTTTTAAAATCCACCATATGGGACAATAAATGAGACACTATTTCTCTGGCTGTTCTATTTACTGGATGGGGTTGATATACCAATCTATCTGAGGGTAAAGCTTGAATCATGGCAATGGTGGCCATTTTTTCATTGTTCCAGCAGGCTTTGAAAAAATCTAAATTATTCATGTGGTCATTTTTATAGCTAGACCTATCCAATTGGCATGCCATGAATACAAAGCCTTGATTATCAATATTTTTTTAACAATTCAACTAATTAGATTATTCCCAAAATTGGAATTTTGAATTGAAAATGGGAAAAGTACTCCTAAGTTTCAACAAGATTTGTTTGTAGCGGGTGATTGCTGCAAATTTGAAAAAAAATGCCATGAAGCTATTTAAACCGTTGCTACTATTTGCACTTGCTTTTGTAGTCAGTTCAAAATCGCAAGCCGGTGTTGGACCTGATGATGTGTTGGGTACCTGGTTAAACTCAACCGGAAAGGGGCATATTCAAATATTTAAACAGGGCAATGCCTATTATGGAAAACTTGTTTGGCTAAAAGAGCCCAATGATGAGGCAGGAAAACCCAAAACGGATAAAAACAATCCCGATGCCAGTTTAAAAGCCAAACCCATTTTGGGATTACAAATTTTGAAAGGCTTTCTATTTGACAAAGATGAATGGAACGGTGGAAAAATTTATGATCCACAAAATGGCAAGGAATACAAATGCTATATGAAAATGAAAGATGCCAATACGCTCTTGGTAAGAGGCTATATTGGCATCGCAATGGTAGGTAGAACAGAAACCTGGACCCGAATTAAATGATCACAAAATCCCTTTAGTAGACGGCAAGTGATTGGAGAATGGATCTCTTTTCACTGCCATACGTATTGCTTTGGCAAATGCTTTGAATATAACTTCTATTTTGTGGTGCTCATTATCTCCTTTACAACTTATATTCAAATTGCATTTAGCGCCATCACTAAAACTCTTGAAGAAATGGTAGAACATTTCTGTTGGCATTTCTCCAATTTTTTCGCGGTTGAATTCAGCGTCCCAAACCAACCAATTTCTACCGCCAAAATCAATTAAAACCTGTGCCGATGCCTCATCCATGGGCAAGGCAAATCCATAACGTTCCATACCACGTTTGTCTGCCAATGCTTTTGCAAAAGCTTCTCCCAACGCTATTCCTGTATCTTCAATGGTATGGTGTTCGTCTATATGCAAATCACCCTTGGTATGAACGGTTAAATCCAATTTTCCATGTCGGGCAATCTGGTCAAGCATATGGTCAAAAAAACCTAGGCCGGTTTGAATATCGGCCTTGCCAGAACCATCTAAATTCAAAGCCACAAGAATCTTGGTTTCATTGGTATTGCGCTCATGTACTACTTGCCTAAGTCCCAGTTTCAAAAACCGATAGATCTCTTCCCAGTCAAGGGTTTCCAAGACAACCGTTTCTTTTAAAGCATCCATGCTATCTGCCACTTCTGCTCCACCCAAATTTGGATCTGCATTGAGCCAAATGGCTTTGGCACCAAGGTTTTTGGCTAATTGCACATCGGTGATTCTATCTCCAATCACATAGCTATTGGCTAAATCATATTTGGTTGTATCTAAGTATGCCGTTAACATGCCAGTTGCTGGTTTACGCGTAGGCAGGTTCTCCTGAGGAAAACTTCTATCAAAGTGTGCAGCGGCAAAATGAATACCCTCATTGGCCAAGGTTTCCATAATAAAATCCTGTACCGGCCAAAATGTTTTTTCAGGAAAAGAAGCCGTACCCAAACCATCTTGATTACTCACCATCACTAGCTCATAGTCTAGTTCCTTGGCAATTAACCCTAAGTATTGAAATACACTAGGGTAAAAACTCAGTTTTGAAAAATCGTCAATCTGATAAGTGGGTGGAACTTCATTAATAATGGTTCCATCCCTGTCTATAAATAAAACTCTTCGCATATCATTTTAATTTTGCCCTTATGGCTTTCACTTCTGCCACTGTAACAGCAGATGCTTTATTAGACCAACTATTCCTTATATAGGTTAGCACATCGGCAATTTGTTGGTTATTCAAATCAGCTTGCGGGGCCATATTATTGCTATAATATTCTCCATCAATCTCTACCCTCTCTGAATACCCTTTTAATACAATTCTGATCAATTTTGCTTTGTCAGCTGCTATTACTGCAGAAGCGCCATCCAAGGGTGCATTAAGCCTTGGAACACCGCCACCATCTACTTGGTGACAGGTCAAACACCTACTTATATAAACCGCTTTTCCATTGTCCATTACCAATTTATTAATGGGCTTGGCTGTTTGAGAAAAACCATTAACAGCAAAATTTAACACCCCCAAGATCAACAATCCCCTTGCAGTTTTCATGACTATTTACCGTTGTACATGATTCTATAAATGGTTCCCTTGCTATCATCCGAAACATATAAAGAACCATCTGGTCCTTGGGCCAAACCGCATGGGCGATGCTGTGCCCCCCTTGTTCCTGTTACCACTTCTACACCTGCAAAACCATTGGCAAAGACTTCCCATTGACCCGTTGGCTTACCATTTTCAAAAGGTACAAAAGCCACATAATATCCTTCCTGAGGTAAAGGAGCCCTATTCCATGAACCATGGAAAGCTACAAATGCCCCATTCTTGTACCTAGCAGGAAACTGATTTCCTGTATAAAACAAAAGGGCATTGGGTGCCATATGCGCAGGAAACGCTATAGCCGGGTCTTGGAATGCGGGATCCGTAGATACTTTTTTACCATCACCTCCATATTCAGGTGCAACAATTTTTTGCTTTAATTCAGGGTCATAATAGACATAGGGCCATCCAGCATTACTACCTTCTTTGATGGCATACATGGTTTCTGCAGGTTTTTCTGCATTGGTTTTTTGATCATATAAATCGGGAAACAAATCATGCAATTGATCCCTTCCGTGTTGCATCACAAATAACTGCTTGTGCTGCTTGTTCCAATCCAGACCAACTACATTGCGCAAACCAGTTGCATATCTTTTTCCATCGCCATAGCTTTGGTTGGTTTTTTCAGCGTCAAATTTCCAGATACCTCCAGCTGAATCTAAAATGGGGCAAGGCATCATACCCTTAGAGCCTTTTTGTCTGTCTTTTTCCTGACAGGAATTAGAATAGGCACCAATATTCACATAAATATTTCCCATACCATCTAAGGCAATGGATTTAGACTCGTGTTGTCTTCTATTAATTAAACCTGTGACAATTTTTTGTGGAGACATGGGGTTTACCAAAGAACCATCCGGCTTTAACATATACCTAAAAACTTCTTCATCTGATGATGCATACAACCATTTACCACTGATGGCAATACCAGTTCCACCAAAATCGCCAAAAGCGCCCTTTTCTTCTGCCCTGCCATCACCGTCATTATCACGCAGCACAACAATACCTTTTCCATTTACTAAACGAGAAAGCTTTACATAAATAGTTCCTTTTTCTGTAATGGCAATATGTCTTGCCCTACCTACACTATCAGCCACTTTTAATGCGCCAAAACCAGCTGGCAATTTTAAACCGGCATTGTCTGCATCAGGCAAAATGGCTTTATTGGCCAATTTGGTGGAATCGCCCCATAGGGCAAATAGTTGGGAAATAGAAAGGCAAAGCGCCAAAAGGCTTAAGGAAATGCTTTTTCTCATGTTGGGTATTTTGGGTTTCTTGCTTGAGCCATGAAATTACAAATCAAAATAGAATTATTCCGGGATTGTTTGGGAAGCATACCAATCCTGCATGGCATCTACCAAGTCTGTATTTTCTTGTTCGGTTCCAATGGTGATGCGTAAACAGTCTTCACAAAGTTGCACCGAGCTACGGTCACGTACTACTATTCCTTTGGTTAGCAGAAATTCATAAATTTTTCTTGCCTCCGCAATTTTGACCAAGATAAAATTGGCGTCTGATGGATAGACTTTTTCTACCGTTGGCATGGACTCAAATACCCCAACTAAGGCTTCACGCATATCTACCAAAATCCTGATCATGTCTTTTACCTGACCTAATTCTTCCATGGCTTTCAAAGCCAGCTCCTGTGTAACCTGATTAATATTATAGGGTGGCTTCACTTTGTCCATCACCGCCAAAATCTCTTTGGAGGCAAATGCCATACCCAGTCTTAGACCCGCCAACCCCCAAGCCTTGCTAAATGTTTGAAGCACCACCAAATTAGGATAGTCCACCAGGTCTTGGATAAAGGAATTTTGTTTGGCAAAATTGATATAGGCTTCGTCAATGACTACAATCCCGTCAAAATGGTTCAAGACCATTTCAATATCGGCTCTATTGAGGCTATTTCCAGTTGGATTATTTGGCGAACAGAGCCAGATGAGCTTGGTGTTCTCATCAATCAAAGTCTCCAGATGCGCCAGGTTCAACTGAAAATCAGGCAATAAGGGTGCCCTTTTCAGGGCGATATTGTTGATATTGGCGCTAACCTCATACATACCATAAGTAGGCGGGCAGATAATAGCATTGTCCTTACCTGGCTCACAAAAACACCTATACAGCAGGTCAATACATTCATCACTTCCATTACCCAAAAAGATATGTTCTGGAGCTATTCCTTTAATCAGACTCAGGGCTTTTTTTACCGCTTGCTGGTGTGGATCGGGGTAACGGTTATACCATTTTTTCAAAGGTGAACCCAAACTGTTTTCATTGGCGTCCAGAAAAACACTGGCTTCACCACTAAATTCATCCCTAGCCGATGAATACGCTTTTAGGGTTTTGATATTGTCTCTGATAAGTTTGTCTAATTGGAACATATTGGAAAATTCAAAAGTCAAAATTCAAAAGTCAAAATTCAAAATATATTAGGAGTCAAAATATATGAATTCCAAAGTCAAATATTAATCCTTAAGGAAATCTACGCGTATATTGACAGCATTCGCATGAGCGTCTAGTCCCTCAGCCATGGCCATTAGGGTTACCGTAGAAGCAATGGCTTTTAAGCCTTGCGGCGATAATTGCTGAAAAGTAATCTTCTTGACAAAGCTATCTACACTTACCCCACTATAGGCCCTTGCATAGCCATTTGTTGGAAGGGTATGGTTGGTGCCGCTGGCGTAATCACCTACAGACTCAGGTGAATAATGCCCCAAGAAAATAGAACCAGCATTGATTACCTGCTCAGCTAATGCCTCGGGTTGGGCAGTGGCAATGATCAAATGCTCCGCTGCGTAGGCGTTTACCAACTCCAAACCCTGATTCATGTTTTCAATTAAAATACAGGTACTATTATCTAATGATTTGATTGTCAATTCTTTTCTTGATAATTTATTTAATTGCGCAGATAGCTCTTGAACTACCGCTTCTGCCAATTCATGCGAATCTGTTACCAACAAAACCTGACTATCAGCCCCGTGTTCTGCCTGACTCAGGAGGTCTGCTGCAACAAAAGCCGCATTAGCAGTAGCGTCTGCCAAAACACAAACCTCACTTGGACCAGCTGGCATGTCAATGGCAATACCTTCTTGCTGTACCAATCGCTTGGCACAGGTAACATATTGATTACCGGGACCAAAGATCTTACTCACTTTGGGAATAGTCTCTGTTCCATAGGTCATGGCTGCAATAGCCTGCACACCCCCAACTTTATAGATTTTTTGAATCCCAACCAGATTGGCAGCGAACAAGATAGCTGGGTGCAATTCTCCATGTTTATTGGGAGGCGAACATAGTATAACTTCTTTACAACCAGCTATTTGAGCGGGTATACCTAACATTAAAATAGTAGAAAACAAGGGAGCAGATCCACCTGGAATATACAAACCCACCCTTTCAATACCTACAGATTTGCGCCAACATTTGACACCCGGCATGGTTTCCACCACCAAGGTTTCAACAACCTGGCTTTGATGAAATAAACGAATATTTTGAGCTGCTTGCACTATGGCCGCTTTTAAATCTGCTGGCAATTGGGCAATTGCCGCTTGAATTTCTTCCTGACTGGCCATCTGAGACTGTCCTGTGAAACTAACCCCATCAAATTGCTGGGTAAACTGCTGCACAGCATCATCCCCTTCAAGCTTCACAGCATCCAAAACAGACTGAACCTTGGCTTCTAAAACCTTGTCATCCAATGCAGGTCTTTGCAACAGACTTGCCCATTGTTCTCTTGCGGGATTCCTAACTATCTTCATATTATACAATCATTTTTTCTATAGGCACTACCAAGATTCCTTGGGCACCGGCTTCTTTTAATTGTTCAATTATATTCCAGAATTCATTCTCTTTCAATACACTATGAACACTGCTCCATCCTGGTTCTGCCAAAGGAAGAACGGTAGGGCTTTTCATGCCTGGTAACAATGAAATGATCTTACCAAGGTTTTCATTAGGGGCATTCAATAGAATATACTTGTTGTTCTTGGCCTTTTTTACAGACTGAATCCTAAACAATAATCTAGCAAGTGTCTGTGATTTCTCCTCAGACATTTGTAGATTTTGAATCAAAACCGCCTGAGACTCCAAGATGGTTTCCACCTCTTTTAAGCCATTCATGAACAAGGTTGAACCACTGCTCACTAGGTCGCAAATTGCATCGGCCAAGCCAATACCTGGGGCAATTTCTACAGACCCACTGATCTCATGAATCTCTCCATTGACCTGATTTTTGTTCAAATACTGTTTTACCAATACGGGATAACTGGTAGCAATTCGCTTATTGTCTAAGAATTGTGCCCCGGTATATTCCTCCCCTTTTCTAATGGCTATACAGAGTCGGCACTTACCAAAACCCAGTTTCTCACCCACTTTTACCTGTTTGTT
Organism: uncultured Sphingobacteriia bacterium; assembly: GCA_945957225.1. Lineage (GTDB taxonomy): Bacteria > Bacteroidota > Bacteroidia > Chitinophagales > Chitinophagaceae > Sediminibacterium. The sequence continues at coordinate 8,707 of CAMFKK010000073.1, forward strand.
TTTCTCATAGACCACGTTTTCTCCCACAAAGCCAATATCGGCCACGCCGTCTTCCACGTATTGGGGAATATCGTCATCC
>CAMFKK010000074.1 GCA_945957225.1 uncultured Sphingobacteriia bacterium
TCTACACTCGACTAGTCGTCGGCAGCGTCAGATGTGTATAAGAGACAGCTTTTAGGAAGATGGCTAATTGGTGCAGGGAATAGTTCATAAGTTTTATTTATGCTTAACACAATAATTATAAATAACAATATATGAATTAATCGGTTCAATTTTGCTGCAAGAAATTAAAATATGAAATCAGCTTTATCAAAATTGATGTTACCGCTTGGTGTTCTGGCATTTTGCTTTTGTTTGGCTACGGCTTTTACTTCAGAAGATCCCATGCTGTCTAAGCTCTGCAGCGGACTGGCATTGATTAGCTTAGTCTATCTATCGGCTCATTTTTCAAAGCAGAACAAACAACATGTTTCCAATAGCAGCGAATATTAACTTTCAAGTGTTGGGTGCCAACTTAACCAACCCAACACTACTCTTCTTTGTTCTTGGTATCATTGCTACGCTGATTAAATCGGACTTAGAAATACCTGGTCCTTCTATCAAGTTCATTTCTCTTTACCTACTTTTTTCCATTGGCTTCAAAGGCGGTCAGGAATTACAACACAGTAGTTTCAACACGGAGATTGGTTACTCCTTGGTTTTTGGAATGCTCATAGCTACATTGATTCCAGTCTATAGTTTTTTCATTTTGAAAAAAAGAGTGGGAGTGAGTAATGCAGGAGCCATCGCGGCAGCTTACGGCTCTGTGAGTGCCGTAACATTTGTGTCTGCGGTTAGTTTTTTGGAAATGCAATCCATTCAGTTTGGTGGTCATATGGTGGCCGTGATGGCACTCATGGAATTCCCTGCTATTGTGGTGGGTTTTATCTTGATCATGCAATTTGATAAGTCCGAGAAAAAAGAGGGAGTTGGGATTGGGTCAATTCTGCGTCACGCCGTTTCTAATGGCAGCGTACTCATGATCATGGGTAGTTTGCTCATTGGCATTATTGCGGATTCCAAACAGGCCGAGGGCATCAAACCCTTTACCACCGATATTTTCAAGGGCTTTCTAGCCATCTTTCTCTTAGAGATGGGGATGCTTACTGCCAAGCGTTTTGCGGCTTTTCGTCAGCACGGTTGGTTTGTATTTTTCTTTGCCATTATTGTGCCCTGCATCAATGGTTGCTTGGCGGCCTATTTTAGTCAATTTATTACACAGCAGGAGGGCAACCGATTCATCTTTGCTATTCTGGCTGCTTCTGCTTCTTATATTGCCGTGCCCGCCGCCATGCGCCTGGCCGCTCCCAAGTCCGACCCTGGTTTGTATATTCCCATGGCCCTGGGGGTCACTTTCCCATTTAATGTGACGTTGGGCATGCCACTCTACTATATGATTATTCATTGTTTGGGTTAAGACCCCGCCCCATTTTAAAAATCATTGATTTCCCTTCTCAAACTAAAATCTTTTTACTTAACATTGCTAAATAATTTAGCAATATGACCATCTCTATCCTTGGCAGATCCTGGCGCTCCGCCCTACCCATTCGGAAGATTCCCTTTATCAAAACCAGTATTTCTGCGGGTTTCCCCTCGCCGGCGCAGGATTTTATGGAGGACGATATTAACCTGCAGGAGATGTTGGTGCCCAAACCCCTTTCCACCTTCCTGATCCGTGTCAAGGGAGATTCCATGGTCAACGCCTTTATTCCAGATGGCGCCCTCTTGGTGGTGGATCGCTCTCTCAAAGCCGGTCATGGCAAAATCATTGTGGCCGTGTTGAATGGGGAATTTACCGTGAAGCGATTGGTCAAGACCGCGCGCTCTTGGGTCCTACATCCTGAAAACCCATCTTACAAACCCATTGTGCTCACAGAAGAAATGGACTTTAAGGTCTGGGGGGTAGTGACCCGTGTGCTGGTGGATCCCAAGTAAACTGGTTCCAGATCCGGATCCCGAACCCACACATGAACCCAAACTCCAATCCCCCAAATGATTGCCCTTGTTGACTGCAATAATTTTTATGCCTCCTGCGAGCGAGTTTTTCAACCGCGCTTAGAAGGAAAGCCCATTGTGATTTTGTCTAACAACGATGGCTGTGTGATTGCACGCTCCGATGAAGCAAAAGAACTAGGTGTGAAAATGGGTGCCATTGCTTTTATGAACCGCGAATTTTTTGAAGCCAACAGCGTGCATGTCTTTTCTTCTAACTACACGCTCTATGGTTCTTTGAGTAATCGCGTGATGCGCAAACTGGGTAGCTTCTGCAACCATATTGAATATTATTCTATTGACGAAGCCTTCTTAGATTTTAGCACACACCCTTATCAAAATTTGGAACAGGTGGGTTTTGAGATCAAGCGTCAAGTGCATACTGAGATTGGGATTCCCGTTTCCGTGGGAATGGGTCCCACCAAAACGCTGGCAAAAATGGCGAATAGATTTGCCAAAAAAACCAAGAAACAAATTGGTGTGCACTTGTTGGATAGCGCTGATAAAATTGAAGAGGTCTTGGCTTTTACTGCCGTTGGCGATGTGTGGGGGGTTGGGCCGCAGTATGCCAAGCTTCTCCAAAAAAATGGATTCCACACTGCGGCCGATCTGCGGAATGCTCCCGAGGAATGGGTGCGCAAAAATATGTCCGTTGTGGGTCAGCGAACGCTGAACGAATTAAAAGGGATACGCAGTATTGACATGGAAGCATCGCCCGCGGCAAAGAAAAATATTTGTGTGGCCCGTGGCTTTGGTCAGTTGATTAATAACAAAGCGGATCTACAAGGAGCGCTTGCCAACTATGTGAGTATTGTAGCAGAAAAATTGCGCAAGGATTCACTATGCACCAGACAGTTGCATTTGTTTGTTGAGACCAATCAACACCGCGCGCAGGATGAACAATATTATCGATCTATTGATCTGGCTTTGCCAGTTGCTTCCAGCGATACTACTGAATTATTGCACTATGCCAACAAGGGTTTGGATAGAATCTATAGACCTGGTATCAATTACCACAAAGTGGGATGCATGGCCCTTGATTTGATTCCAGCAAATCAAATACAATTTAGTATGTTCGATGCCCAAAATAGATTGCGCAAAAACACCATGATGAAAGCATTGGATCATTTGAATTTGGACTTAGGAAAAAACACGGTGCAATTTGCTACACAGGGCAACGGCAAAAATTGGCACTTGCGCCAAGAAAAATGTTCACCCTGCTACACTACACGATTGCAGGATATTCTAACTATTCAGATTTAAATTTCTATTCAAACACCATACTACACCAACTGACTCTTCAGACCCATGATCCCGCATAACCCACTCACACTATTTACATCGCAATTATTGGCGGTTCACCTGCAAAGCGGGAATAGGTATTTTGTGCGACAAACTTATGAGCGGGGTCTTACAAACTCACAACCTCTAACCACAACTTTAAAAAACCCCTCCCACCAACAAGCTAACACAGCTCCACCCAAAGCCGCATTCTTAATTTCTGAATACACAGAACTCTCCCGCGCCAAAATTCATTTGGCGGAACTAGAGAATGATGCACAAGCATATTTGTACGATGCCGAAGACCCAGAACATTTACGCAGACTACATATCGCTGCAAGCCAACCAGCGGGATATGCTATTTATGCACCCTTGTTGGCCATGCGCCAATGGAAACCCAGCGATGCATTAAAAGCAAAAATCAAATCCTATATTGAAACCCGTCTCAAATGGAAACCGCGCGGCTCCGATGAAATTGGCGCAGAACTGTTTTTGCAATACGGGGAGCTTTTCATTACTTTAAAGTTTGGACGAGACCACGCAAAGCTCCGATTGATAGAGATTGAAAAACACTAAGCATGTGCTACGACCTTTCTTTTAAAACCAGTTTGCAAAGCATCCACGATATTTTTCCTGGCATCATACAAGATGACCAGTTTCAAATTCATCCAGACAAGAGCGCACATATTGTGGCACATTCTTTTGGCGAGCATCCCATTGTCATGCGCAATAGAGAAGATGGATTAATGCATTTGAAATTAATGGAATGGGGTTGCATTCCTTTTTACACCAAGGACGAAGCGGCATTTATGAAACAGCGCATCATGATGCTCAATGCCCGCAGCGAAAGAATTCTTGGCGATACATCCAGCTATTGGTTCAAGATCCGCAACCGCCGCTGTCTCATTCCTGTCACCGGAATTTTTGAACACCGCAAAGTCACCGGCATCACCAAAAAGGTTCCTTATTTTATTTATCAAAAAACAAACAATACAGAACCTTCAAACCCCAATCCACAAACCCAGCCCTCCCCGTTTTTTTTACCGGGATTGTATTCCGTTGCAGAACTCCCCAATCTCCAGACAGGAGAGTTAGAAAAACGTTGGACCTTCACACTGATTACCCGCGCCGCCAATTCCCTGATGCAACAGATTCACAATGATGGAGAGAACAAATGGCGCATGCCCCTTTTTCTTCCCGATGATTTGCGCAATCAATGGCTGGAGCCCGAACTCTCAACGGAAGCCCTCCAGTCCATTTTGAATTATGAACTACCCGCAAGTCAATTGGATTGCTGGCCCGTCTACACCATTCGTTCTTCCAAACCCCGCCCCGATGGTCTCACCAAAACAGACCCCTTTGTATGGGAAGGCCTACCCGCACTTGAAATATAATTTCAAATAGCCTCCGGCGATGCGCAATATGTAACAACACCCACAGATTCATCCCGCTTCATCCGTAACAAAGAATCACTTCACCGACAAATCCACAGAATCATTAACTCACTACCAACATTAACTCTGCAGAGGAATTATCTCACCAGCTTCATTACCTCTTCAGAATCATCTCTCGTCCCAGAGTGTACTTACTTTTTGAATTTTTAAAATACCCCTGTTTTTATACTAGAACAAGTATAAAAACGGCCCTTCTATTTTATACTAGAACGAGTATAAAATCAAAAAATAAATTATACTAGAACGTGTATAAAATAGACCCCCCGGATTTATACTAGAACGTGTATAAAAAACGCCCTTTTTGAAAACCTTGAAAAACAACTACGGTCCGGTGGAAGTTCCAAGGGGGGAAGAAAGTGAAGAAGAAGTGAAGAGTGAAGAGTGAAGAATGAGGAAGAAGAAAGTGAAGAGATAAGAGTGAAGAGTGAAGAGTGAGGAATGATGAGGAAGAAAAAGAAGTGAAAAGTTGAAAGTGTAGAGTTGAAAAGATGAAGTAAATGATTGGAAGACAAGTTTAAAGAATCAAGCTTTTGTTCTGCGGCATTTTTCGCTGCAGTATTTTACTTGGTCCCAATCCTTCTCCCATTTCTTGCGCCAGGTAAAGGGTCGTTTGCAAACCAAGCAAATCTTTTGGGGTAGGTTTTCTTTTTTAGGCTTTTTCAATGGGATGATGATTAAAAATTTTTGAGTTTAATTTTTTTATAAAGTGATTTTATAATTATTGTTTGATTTTGAAATGTGAATGGGATGGATAAATTTCATTTCAATTTTTATCCAATACCCTTTTCACCGCTTTCCAATAGGCAAAGAACGATGGATAGTATCCTTGCACGGTTGGTGCAATCCAATCTCGGGATTCGCAAATTCCTTGATAGCCAATATTCAAAGGATGTTCTTTGTATCTAATTGAGTTGATCAAAGTTTCTCGTAAGGTGGTGTTTTCTGTGTGAGTGATTTGTGTTGGATTCGTTTGCTCTAACATATTCAAGAGCGACGCAAATGATCCGTGAAATACTTGCAGGTTGGGAATCTCGGCACCCAACTGCAGCATAAAATTCCAGCACTTGTCACTAATGGGATATTGCTGAAAAAAATCGGGCTCTAATAACAGGATGCGCTGGCCTGGTTGGTCCTTGTGCCAAAGCGGATCTAGGTTATAATAATTATAAATATAGATGGCTGTGTTGGGGGTAGTATGTTGTGTTTGGTTGAATTGGGTTGTGAGTTCTTGTGTTTGGTTGTGTGTGAGATTTTGGAATTGATGTGATGTTTCGGCAGCAAATGGCGCAACAGTTTTGAGCTCCGATGGAATTTCCATGATGGCTAGCTCCTCGTATGACTTGTCTAAGCATGTTCCAAGCTGAGATGTCTTTGTGTACTTATTAATATTCTCCTGATTGGCGTAGTACTTTTTTCCGCTATTGGCCGCGGCTACCCATTGCCAGCTGCAAGCATTACTGGCCCAATCGCCATCTAGCAAATGATAGTACATCCAACGGGCGGGCATGAGCCAGTCTGATTGGGCAATATTGCAAACCACCGATGCAGTATACATTCTAGCGTGATTATGCATATAGCCTGTTGCATACAATTGCTCAATGGCTTGGTCAATTCCTTGAATCCCTGTCTTGGCTTGAAGAATGGACAATGGAATTTGTGTATGCGCCACAGGGGTCTGCGCCTGTTTAATGGGCAGCATTAGATTTTTTTCTTGTCCTACTCTTTGAAAATAATCGCGCCAGCATAGCTCTTTGACAAAGGATTCTATTTGATACAATTTGTATCCTCTGCGCATCACCGAATCCAACACTTGCTTGGTGCTGATCACGCCTCTTGAAATATAGGGCGATAAATAAGTTACAGCGCCATCAATATAATTCCTGCTCTCTCCATATGCAATAGGATCTATTGCTTCAATTTGCGCTGCTATGCTGGCAAAATCTGTTTTGAAAATCATTAGCGCTTACTAATTTTATTCATACTAATGGTCTTCTGCAATTTGCATTTGAACCTACTAATTGACTGATTTCTGATCACTGCATGTTTTTGACTCACACCACTGTTCACCCTTTTGCGCCAGAGATTAAAACTACTGCGCTTTAACTCTTTGCGCATAGTGGCAATGACCTGCGCCTCTGTTAATCCAAACTGAAAATGTATGGCTTCAAATGGGGTACGATCTTCCCAGGCCATTTCAATAATTCTATCAATATCTTTTGGTTCCATCTCTATGGTTTTGCATAAGGCAGTCTGCCTAACGGCGATGTGGTAAAATAGGCATCGAGTCCCTGACTCACTAATACTTCTGCCGCGGATAAATCAACAAACCCATCGGCTGCTACCAGCGCATCATCTATATACACAGATTGAATACTGCCAATCAACAAAACTGTTCCGTTGATCTTGAGGTCTATGCGCTCTTCAAATTTCATCCCTATTTGAACCATCGCGCCAGCAACAAAGGGGGCGGGAAAGGGGGGAGTTAATTGGTTTTTTAAAGGAGCTTCTGAAGTGTCTGTCATTTGGGTTTCAAATGGAGCTTCAGGAAATGGACGATACTGTTCTTCAAATCCTACTTGTTCAAATTCTGAAACCCCCGTGGGATAGCGGGCCGATGTTTGATGCGCTTTTTGATAATCGGCTCCTGAAACATAGTTCAGGCTGTAAAATCCTGTAGATTGTATGTTTTGCAAAGTATCGCGTGGCACCGTGTCTGGCCTATTGATCAGTCCAAACAAGGCAGGATTGGCTCCCAAGTGAATCAACGAATTGAAGATGGCCAAGTTGGTTTTTCCTTCAGCCGAGATGGATCCCACCAATACAGCCTGTCTAAATCCCGCCAATGAATTGATAAAAGCCCTTCTGAATTCCTTGTCCAGCCCTTGAATTTCCTGTTGATTGAGTTGCATCTTAGGATAACAACAATTGCTGGCAGATGTTCGGACCTGCTACTGTTAGAAGTTCAGTTATTCTTGACCTACCAAAAAACGGTGTAGAGCGCAATTAAGATCCCTGAAATGACCACGGATCCCACCATAAAGCTGGGGCTCACTTTAAACCACTTACTATCTACTTCAATCACATGGGAATTATTTTCTTTATTTGAAGAGAAGAGACTGATCAAGATCATGCTCAGACTCACCAATACAAATGTGATGCTCATTCTATCTAAAAAGGGATAGTCGGGGAAACCTCCATTGGTCCATGTGGGCAAGAATTTTAAGACCGTTGAAATGGGGATGGTAATGATTGCGCCAACCAATGCCGCTTGGGAGCTGGTTTTTTTCCAGAAGAATCCCAATAAGAAAATGGCCAATACACCGGGCGATATAAATCCAACATACTCTTGTATAAACTGGTATGCTTGGTCCAGTGATTTTAAGGCTGGTGTTACCAGTGCAGCAGCTACCATGCTAATGATCACGGCCCATCGGCCTACGCCTACCAACTTTTTTTCACTGGCCTGCGGGTTAATGAATTTTTGATAAATGTCAAGAGAGAAAATGGTAGAGATACTATTGGCTTTGCCTGCTAGCGATGCCACTACTGCTGCTGTTAATGCGGCAAATGCTACACCCTTTAATCCGGCGGGCAACAAATTCATCAATGTGGGATAAGCATGGTCTGGCTTGATCACATGATTCAGGTCTGTCATTTCATTTTGAAACTGTCCGTTTTGATACAGCACATACATGGCAATACCGGGCAGCACCGCAATAATGGGTATCAATAATTTTAAAAATGCAGCAAACAAGATGCCTTTTCTGGCAGTCTTCAAATCCGCTCCCAGCGCGCGTTGTACAATATATTGGTTGCATCCCCAATAAGCCAGATTATTCACCAACATACCACCAAACAATACAGAGAGACCGGGTAGTTCTGGATAATATTTGTGTCCCTTGTCAAAGATCATGTGAAAATGCGTGGGTGCCTGTTCTTTGAGTAAGCTTAATCCCTTCCATAGGTCTTTGCCATAGCCAAATTTTTCACTCAATAAAGTAATGGCCAAATAAGTAGTGACTAGCCCGCCAAGGATTAGTACGATTACTTGTATCACATCGGTGTAACCAATTACTTTCATACCTCCTAGGGTTACTATCACCGCAAAAAAACTAAGCCCTACAATACTC
>CAMFKK010000075.1 GCA_945957225.1 uncultured Sphingobacteriia bacterium
AAGCCAACCAAAGCTTCTCAAGAAAAAAGAATGGAATCCAAAAAACGTCATGCTACCAATAAATTGATGCGTAGAAAATTCAAAGCAGAAGATTGATGAAATATTTGTTGCAATATATACTCCTCTTGTTCTTGGGGCTTTCAGCATGCAGTGAAACACAGGCCCAACAAAGCATCAGCTTCCAACACTTTGTAGGTGGTCAACCCTTGGTCTTGGAAGACAGTATCAAGAATAGCAATGAAGAAATATTAGTTGTAAGAAGATTCAAATATTATATTTCCAATCTGATCTTGATAGACGCGCAAGGGAATCAACAAAAGATTCCCGATTCCTATTATCTGATCAATGAAGCTGAACCCAATTCCAAAAAAATTGTCCTACCCAATAGCAATAAAAATTATAGCGCCATAGAGTTTGTACTAGGTGTAGATAGTTCACGCAATTGCAGTGGTATTCAAACCGGTGTGCTGGATCCCATGCAAGGCATGTTCTGGACCTGGAATACGGGTTATGTCTTTGCCAAACTAGAAGGCAGTTCTCCTAGCTCTTCTTTACCAGCACATGCATTCACTTATCATATTGGCGGTTTTAGAACGGGTGAAAATGTGCTCAAAACCATTCGCTTAGAAATTCCTGGAAGCAGCCTGCCCAAAGACTTACAGGTAAAAGTGGATCTCAATGCTTGGTTTACTGGAAACAGTTCTTTGCTCATTGCAGAGCGTCCCGTTTGTCATTCACCCGGCAACTTGGCCATGAAAATTGCGGCCAATTATGCGCAAATGTTTTCAATTATTCAGCCATGAAAAAAACGGTAATTCTTGGCCTTGCGGCGATGGTCTTACTGATGATCATCAGCTGGATGAGCGCACCCAAAAAACCGCATCCCATTGCTTTTTCCATCCCCAAAGGGTGGCCCAAGCCCGCTTATGATTTTAAAAACAATCCTCTAACAGAAGAAGGTTTTGCACTGGGTAAAAAACTATTCTATGATGGTAGGCTAAGCAAAGACAATAGCATTTCCTGCGGTACTTGTCACCAGCAATTTGCGGCATTCACAACCTTTGAACATCCGCTTAGTCACGGGATCAATAACCAACAAACATCGCGCAATGCGCCTGCCTTACAGAACCTAGCTTGGCAAACCAATTTTATGGCCGATGGTGGCATTACCCATTTAGACTTACAACCGCTGGCACCCCTTACGGCAGAGAATGAAATGGGCGAGACCTTGGAAAATATCATTGTCAAAATCAAGGCAGACAAGGAATACGCAAAAATGTTCCAAGCTGCCTACGGCGATGGCACCATCAATACCCAGCGTGTTGGAAAAGCATTGAGTCAATTTATGTTGCTCATGGTGAGTAGCAATAGCAAATATGACAAAGTGATGCAAGGCGCGGATAGTTTTAGTTTGCCAGAAAAATTGGGCTATGGCATTTTTCAACAAAAATGTGCCAGCTGTCATCCGGCACCGCTGTTTACAGACAACCAGTATCGCAACGCAGGTCTTGCTCAAGATGATGTGCTAAAAGACCTTGGTCGCATGCGCATCAGCAATCAATCCGCAGATTCCCTCAAGTTCAAAGTACCCAGTTTGAGAAATATTGCCCTAACAGCACCCTATGGTCATGATGGTCGATTTTTTGCATTGAGCAATGTCTTTGAACACTATCGCAAACAAATGGTCTTAGGCCCCACAACAGACCCGCAATTCAGTAACCGACTAGCACTTAGCAATTTTGAGATTGGTCAGTTAAAAGCCTTTCTAAACACCCTAACTGATAGTGTTTTTATCCGTGACCCAAGGTTTTCAGAACCTGGAGTGGCCCCTGGTCCGGTGAATCATGGGCATTAGTCAAGGTTTCGTTACTTTAGCAAACGGTTCAGGCGGGTAGCTTGTTAAAATCAGCAACACATTGAGTGGTATCAAAAAATTAGCGGGTCAAACTATTTGGTATGGGGTCAGCACCATTGTGGCAAGATTCATCAATTACTTATTGTTGCCCTATCTAACACTCAAATTAGCCACATCGGTCTATGGTGAGTTTTCGCTGGTCTATTCCTTTATTCCTTTTATGAATGTGGTGTTTACCTATGGCATGGAAACGGCTTATTTCCGTTTTTCCAATACCCAAGACCGTGACTCCGTATTCAATACCACCAGCATTTCACTGATCTGTTCTACGCTTTTATTAACCGTTGTTTTAGTCTTATTAAGAGCCCCCATTGCAAGCGCCTTGTCTGTTGGTGCACATCCAGAATATATTCTAGTAGCGGCGGGGATTATTGCCATTGACGCGCTCTGCGGTATTCCTTTTGCCAGACTGCGTCAAGAAGGAAGACCTGTTAAATTTGCGCTCACCAAAGTGGGTGGCATCTTGGTCAATATTGCGGCTACTTATATGTTACTCAGTACCATTCCACAATACCTGGCCCTGCATCCAGACCATTGGATGGCGGCTTACTATGATCCCAATTGGGCCGTGGGTTATTTATTAATGGCCAACCTGATTCAAAATGCAGTGGTGCTATTGTTGTTGAGCAAGGAGTTTTTTGGATTTCACTGGAAATTTGACGCGGCACTTTGGAAAGAAATGATGCGCTATGGCATGCCCCTAATCATTGTGGGTTTTGCGGGTATGGTCAATGAAACTTTTGACCGAATCATGTTGCAATGGTGGGCACCTGTTAGTAGTGCTACTGAAGCCAATGCACAGGTAGGCATCTATTCTGCCTGTTATAAATTATCTATTTTAATCAGTCTTGCGGTTCAAGCATTCCGCATGGGAGCCGAGCCTTTTTTCTTTAAACAAGCGGCAGACAAAAACGCGCCAAAACTCTACGCAAGGGTGATGAAGTTTTTTGTGATCACGCTTTGTTTTATGTTTTTAATAGTAGCGCTTTACCTAGATGTTTGGAAACAGTTTATCCGCAAACCAGAAATGTGGGAAGGTTTGAAAGTAGTGCCCATCCTGCTCTTGGCCAATATGTTCTTGGGCATCTATTATAATTTGAGTGTTTGGTTTAAGTTGAGTAACAAAACCATGGCGGGTGCATGGATTACCTTAGTGGGTGCGAGTATTACTCTTGCCATCAACTATTTCTTCATTCCCTATTTTGGTTATATGGCCTGTGCCTGGGCTACTTTTAGTTGCTATGGCAGCATGATGGTGATTAGTTTTATTTGGGGGCAAAAAGCCTATCCTATTCCCTATGCATGGAAAAAACTATTGGCCTATATGGGCATTGTCACCAGTTTTTTCCTGATTCAAAAAGGGCTGCTCTATTTCTATAGTCCCTTCTGGTTTCAACTAGTAACGGGTAGCGCCCTGCTCTTTGTCTTTACTTGTTTTATTCTACTAGTAGAGAAAAAAGAGTTTCAGAAACTACCCGTCATAGGAAAATACATTCACTAATTATTTTTCTGCTAGCAATGCTTCCTTGGCTTTTAACAATGCTGCTTTGGTTTCTTTTGAGACAGTGGGATAAGCCAATTTCAATTTGTGAAACTGCTCATATATAGCAAGCCCCACTAAGATGCGCATATACCATTTATCGTCTGCAGGAATCACATACCAGGGTGCATAGTCAGTAGAAGTTTGGTTGAACATGTCTTCATAAGCTTGCTGATACTGATCCCAGTAGGCACGCTCTTTCATATCGGCCAAAGAAAATTTCCAATTTTTGGTAGGATCTTCTATTCTATCAAGGAATCGTTTTTTCTGTTCTTCCTTGGAAACATTCAAGAAAAATTTCAAAATGATGGTGCCATTTTCTGATAGGTTTTTTTCAAAGCGCCTGATCTGTGCATACCTATTTTCCCAGAATTCCTTTTTGATGTCTTTGACCGTATTGATACCCGGAATTTTTTCATTCAAAATATATTCCGGATGCACTTTGGTCACCAATACATTTTCATAATGAGATCGGTTGAAAATACCAATCTCTCCCCTTGCAGGTAATTCCTTGTAATGCCGCCAGAAATAATCATGATCCAATTCAGTAGAAGAAGGCGTTTTAAAACTACTCACTTTTACCCCACTTGGATTGAGTCCACTCATCAAGTGTTTAATGGTACCGTCCTTGCCTGCTGCATCCATGGCTTGAAATACAATCAAAACACTGTATTCATTGTGGGCATAGAGCATGTCTTGCAGATTGGCCATTTCTTGAATACCCTTGGTCAATAACTCTTCTCCCCTTTCTTTTTCAAGTGGTTTGTTTTTGGTGGATGTGCTAAATGATTTGAGCTTGATTTTTTTTCCTGGCTTGACCAGGTATTCGTCTAGGTTAATCAACTTTTGTTTGGCCATGATCTGGGTTTTAGAAAACAAAAGTTACTAAATTATCCTCAAGCTATCCGATGGCCTTTTTGTAAACCCGGTATCGCTTGTAGACCTCTCCCCCAATCCGTTGGTATTCTGCACACATGGCCTGATTGCTTTCTAAGACCAAATGACTATCCATGAGTTCAAAGCCTCGTTCAATAGCGGTTTGCAACAAAGCCGTTCCCATTAGTGCTGTTAATCCAATGGATCGATGGTCATTGCGAACAGCGCCTAACAATAAGTTCAATTGTTTGGATTGTTTGGCAGCCCATAAAATCTGTAAGAATCCAAAAGGAAATAATTTTCCCTTAGCTTTTTGTATACCCAAACTCATGTCTGGCATGGCAACTACAAAGGCAATGAGCTCCTGATCTTGGTTCTGTACTACTTTCACAAAAGCTGGATCTAAGATGGGCAGGTATTGTGCGGCCATACGTTGCATCTCTTCTTCTGTCATAGGAACAAAACCAAATAAGTCTGAATAGGTTTCATTCACCAGTCTAAAGACAGGAACAATATAGGGCTTCAATGCTTTCTTGGTTTTGAATTCCAAGAGCTGCACTTGACTATTTTTCTTGATCCGCTCCATCACTTTCAAATACAAAGCTGGAATGGCATTGGGTACAACCACTTTAAATGAAACACAATCCAAATGCTTGACAAAACCCGCTGCTTCTACCAAGGTTTTTAGATACAGGGGATTGGTAGGTGTGGCTATCACGGGCAAATGCTCCAAACCCTCTATTTGCAAGCCCTGTGGGTCTTTATCAGAGAATCCAAATGGGCCAATCAATTGCTGCATGGATTGTTGTTGGGCCCAATCATACACTGCTTTAATCAGGGCATTGGCTACCGCTTGATCATTGATACAATCCAATTGAAAAAATCGGGCTGTTTTTTCTCCATGGGTTTCATTGTACTTGTGATTGATGATTCCCATAACCCTTCCCACTAATTGTCCATCGCGTTTAGCTAAAAAACGAATCACGGTTGCCTTGCCCAAAGACGGATTTTGTTTTGGATCATGGAATTTCCATTCGTCCAGATAAATGGGCGGTACCCAATTGGGTTGGTCATTATACAGTTTTGCTGGAAGAAAAATAAAATCGCGCAAGTCGGATTTGCTATTGACTTCTTGAATATTTATTGGCAAAGAATCCATTGGATAAATTTACATTTTTTGAACGGGTCTTTCACCACTTTCAAAAGCCATTATCTTTGTAGCATGGCAGAAGATTTGAAAATAGCGCAAGGCAGTAAGCAAGAACAGTATTTGGAACTGATTCCTCAGATCAAGGGATTGCTTGAGGGTGAACCAGACTTGGTTGCCAATTTGGCCAATACGGCTGCTGCTCTCAAAGAACAGTTTGGTTGGTTTTGGGTAGGCTTCTATTTGGTCAAAGAAGATGAATTGGTATTGGGACCTTTCCAAGGACCGGTTGCTTGTACCAGAATTAGAAAGGGAAGGGGTGTTTGTGGCAGCAGTTGGGAGCAAGCCAAAACCTTGATTGTGCCAGACGTAGAAAAATTTCCGGGTCATATAGCTTGTAGCAGTTTATCCAAATCAGAAATTGTGGTTCCGCTATTTCAGAATGGAGCTGTGGTGGGTGTCTTAGACGTAGATAGCTCAGCGCTGGACCAGTTTGACCAAACCGATGCCACCTATCTAGAACAGATTGTGGGGCTTTTGAATTTAAGCTAAATGCATTGATAAGCAGTTGATTATCAGGCACACTAACCAAGTTAACAAGGCATTAAATAATTTTACCCTAGCTTTGCAGCATTCATATAGTCTCTCTATAGACTGATCATTTACTTCCGTGACAAAGTTCATCAAGTCATTTCTGGAAAGGTTATATACCACCTGAGCATTTTCAGGTGTTCATTTTAAATTTTTTACATTTTGTTATTTGAACAATTAAGCCTCATTGAGCCCATTTTAAGCGCGCTCAAAGAAGAAGGTTACACCACACCCACGCCCATTCAGGAACAAGCCATTCCCATTATTTTAGAAGGAAAGGATTTACTGGGATGTGCACAAACTGGCACCGGCAAAACCGCCGCATTTGCCATACCCGTATTACAATTACTTTGCAAAGCAAAACTCACAGGCCAGCCCCAAAAAGGTGGTATCAAAGCTTTGATCCTAACACCCACCAGAGAATTAGCCATTCAAATAGAAGAAAGTTTTGCCGCTTATGGTAGAAACCTTGGTCTAAAACAATTGGTGATTTTTGGAGGAGTTTCTCAACACGCACAAACCATTGCCCTGCGCAAAGGGGTAGATATTTTAATTGCCACACCAGGTAGATTATTAGACTTGATTCAACAAAAATTTATTCGTTTATCAGACGTTGAATTCTTTGTTTTGGATGAGGCTGACCGCATGTTAGACATGGGTTTTATCCATGACGTAAAAAAAGTCATCACTTTATTACCTACCAAAAAACAAACCTTGTTTTTCTCGGCAACCATGCCTCCAGAAATTAGCAAGTTGGCTAGTAGTATTTTGCACAACCCTTCAAAGGTGGAAGTAACACCTATTTCATCTACTGCAGAAACCATTCAACAAGCCGTATACTTTGTAGAAAAGGAAAACAAGAAACTCTTGTTAAGCCATTTGCTCAAAGACGCAGCCATTAAAAGTGCATTGGTTTTTACCAGAACCAAACATGGTGCAGACAAAGTGGTAAAAGACTTACACCGTGGCGGTGTTAAGGCAGAAGCCATTCACGGAAACAAGTCTCAAAATGCCAGACAAAGGGCATTGACCAATTTCAAGTCTGGAGAAACCAGGGTATTGGTAGCAACCGATATTGCGGCCAGAGGCATTGATGTAGATGACCTTACCCACGTGATTAATTTTGAATTACCCAATGTACCTGAAACCTATGTACACCGCATTGGTCGTACCGGTAGGGCTGGTGCTAGCGGAATTGCTTTTAGTTTTTGTGACGCAGAAGAAAAAGAATTCTTGCGCGATATTCAGAAGCTGATCAGCATTCCTGTGCCTGTGGTAACAGACCATCCTTATGCCATGTCCAATACTTCATTGAATAGTATTCCATCCGTAAAACAAAAACCGGTTCAAAGACATCATCAGGGTGGAGAACGCAGGTCTTTCCGCGGTGGCGATAGTAGAAGATACGCAGGCAACCAATCTGCCAAAAGAGGATAAGAGCATAAAATCTATCAAAACTGTAGCGGTTTTTTTATTCCTAGAATTCTAAAACTAATCAGCTTAGAACAAACTAGCAATCCTAAAAAAAACTAATTTTATACCAAATCTCAAAAATGAAAAAAACGCTTCAAAGCGGATTGGTAGCTGGTCTGGTTTTATCCATTCTTTCTTATGGTGGATTGTTCCTAGCAGTGAACAGTACTTTCTTCAATTCATTTTTTGCAGAATACCTGAGCTCTGTTTTTGTGTCTGATAGTTCCAGAGATTTTTTATTCTATACCCATGCCATGGTCATCAGTTTTGCACTGGCTTGGTTCTGGGAAAGATTTAAACCATTGTTCAAAGGCAATTATTTGATTAGGGGCATTGAATTTGGATCAGTCTATACCCTTGTGGCATTAATTCCCATACTCTGGATGACTTATAGCCAAATAGATGTTTCTGTTTTAATGGTATTGAGTTGGTTGGGATTTGGACTATTTCAGTCTACTGTAGCCGGCGTAATCTTTGCCAAAATGAATCCTTGATCCATCTTAGCTGATTGGCTTTAAGTTCAATTTAAATTCTACCAATAATTCATCCTTTGCCTTAATTACGCCCCCTAATTTACTAGGAGGTGTTAGATTAAAATCTGTAAACGTAACGGCCCTATCTCCTTTTAAGTGCACGGTATTATTGTTATCAATCGTAAATACATAATTGATATCATATCGCTTTACCACTCCCGCCAGACCAATATCTACAGTACCCGTAATCTTGGTGGGATTTTTAAAATTAGAGAAGCTATTGATGGAAATAAACTTGATAATGAGTTTTGGAAAATCTTTGTACTTCAGGGTTTTTCTTAGGTCACTAGTCATCATCCGATTGTGGCAATCAAATGATTCAATATCTAGTTTCAGTTTCCCGTTCATGGGAAGGGTTTGTGTCTTGGCTGTTTTAACGCAAGTAATGGTATCTGGCAAACTGTAATCCGTAATATCACACTGGAACTTGTTTACATTGGTGCTACCATTCACGGTTAGGCTGCTTCCTTGCATTACCACCCAGGTTGCCGCCGGATCTGCAGGATAATAACCACTGATCAGCACATAAACCACAAAATAAACAATCCATTTACGCATCGCCGGCAAATTATATAAAAAGAATAGCCGAATGAAATTTATTCATCC
Source organism: uncultured Sphingobacteriia bacterium (assembly GCA_945957225.1). Classification (GTDB taxonomy): domain Bacteria; phylum Bacteroidota; class Bacteroidia; order Chitinophagales; family Chitinophagaceae; genus Sediminibacterium. The sequence continues at coordinate 8,682 of CAMFKK010000075.1, forward strand.
GGCTATCTTACACCATAAAAAAACCCAATTTTTTAGAATCCTACAATGGCTTCAATCACATATCCGTTGAATTTACCACCAGCGCGATAG
>CAMFKK010000076.1 GCA_945957225.1 uncultured Sphingobacteriia bacterium
CTATCAGAAAACCATGGTTTGGGTTGATGAAACCATTACTGGTATCAGGGCTGGGATAGAAAGAAACATAGCACTAGATGATAATGCCAAATACCGATGGCTCAGAAGTGTGAATGAATTACTTACTGGTTTTTTGCAATTTCAGCAGTCTAAGCAGATACACTTAAATGAATTGGAGCCCTTGGTCAAAGCTTATCAGCAAGCCATGAAACTGGCATTATTAAACCAGTCCATTTATCCTGTTTTTGAAAACAATAGTTTGGTTATTGGAAATCTCTTAGTGGATAATTTCTGTTTAAAAAATAACCAAGGCACACCAGCTGCCAAAGACTTGCTTGTTTGGAAATATTGTCAAATATATCCTGACCAAATTTTAAATGTATTATCCAAACAACCACAAAATATTTTTGCCGATACACTCATTATTCAAGCGGCTTTTCATGACCCTGAAAAACTGTACAATTTTGCCGCAGCACCCAATGCGCTTGGCAGAAAAATTCAGTCTGTAAATCATAGTCTGGTTAAAATTATTGGTCAATTGTCTTTGACCAAAACAGGCAGAATGTATTTTCCTTTTTTAGACCAAATCTATCATGGTAAATATAGCATTGAAGACATTACACCTATGCTGGTTGAAGACTCTGCCGCCAGATATTATAAGTTATTGGTGGATACCAGAATAGAGTATGCAAGAAGAATGCAGTATGGAGATACTGCTATGTTGGAAAAACTCTTAACTGCTAAATTACGTTCTAAAGCCATTGAGCTATACATCAATGAAATCAATGCCTTGCACGAGCTGCGTGATTTGAAAGTCAGGTTCAAAGTACTTGATCAATTAACAGCACCAGAACTCTATTATCTAGCAGTGATGGGAGAGGCAGAACTCTATACTTCAAGTTTTGTAAGTGGTGTTTATCCTAGGATATTTCAGAAAATGTTAGAACCCAATGCGGATACCTTACTCTCCATGGTGCACAATGATTTTTTTAAAAAATTCATCAAGGTTTCTGCTGCATATAATACCCTTGATGATTTCTTGCGTAGAATGGATTCTAGCTCGGCTAAAAAAAGAATGGAAAGTTTTGTAGACGGTTTGGAGCGAACAGCAAGTTTGGAAGACGCGGTTGACGTGGCCGATTCTTATTCCAGTATTTATCAGCCACAATTGCGTCAGTTAATACTTGACAGGGTTCAAATGAATCGTTTGAAAAACTTTCAATCAAATAATAAAAAAGGGGAGCGGGTTTATAGGATTCTTGATTTATTATTTCAGTCTTTAGATAGCAGTTGTCATGTGGACCTATCAAAGGAATTGGGTATAGATCCTGTTTATGAAATGGCTAATCAGCGTTTGCAAGACAGTGCAGGAAGAATAGTGATTCAGCAGTTTTTCTATGGAGACAAAGATGGGATGAATGTATTCCTTGCTTTTTTAGCTGGCTTTAATAATGGCAAATGGAAGCAGATTCAAAAACCAGAATGGGTGGAATTGGTTGCCAAAACTGGTGTGCCATTGACCATTTATGCCAATAAACCTATGAATGAAAAATTAGACCTAGACGCCAAGGCGCAAGCCAGTCTTAGTGCTTACTTGGCAGAAAAGGATCTGGAACCCTCCATTGTAATACATAGAGGTCATAGTTATCATTTAAGATCAACCATTGAACAATTGGCTCCTTCTGCTAAATTGGTTATCCTAGGTGGTTGTGGGGGCTACCAAAACCTGAATGATGTATTAGAGATCTGCCCTAACGCACAAATTATTTCTACCAAACAAGTAGGTACGGGAGTAATCAATAAAGGCTTGATCAATGAAATCAGTGAAACGCTTAGAATAGGACAAAGCCTGCAATGGCCCAGTCTTTGGAATAATATGGCCAAACAATTGGGTCTTAAATACAAGGAGACTTTTGATGACTATGTGCCCCCACATAAAAATCTGGGTGCTATTTTCATCACTGCATTTAACAAGCAATAACCAAGAAAAAATCTTAATCGTCTTCCCAATCTTCATCTGCTTCGTCTTCATCAAACATCAGCTCATAAGCCAGGGCTTCCTCATCTGATAATTCTTCTAAGATTTCTGCAATAGGATCCGTTTTCTTTCGCCAATAAGTGATTTCTTCTCCTGCATCGTGCAAAATAGAAAAAATGGCCAAACTGGTTTCCATCATGGGTTGCACCAAGATTAGTTCCTCTCCTTCGTTTTCTGTAATCAAATAATATCGGCCAACGGCCAAATCTGCGTAGGTAGACATATGTCAATTTTCTTAAAGTTCGGTTTATTTGTCTTGAAAACCGCATTTGTTCCCAGAATCTAACAATTAAATCAAAAAAGGATTGAATTCCTTCTCGTGTCCAATTCTGGTTGGTCGGCCATGACCGGGGTGCACAATTGTGGCATCTGGTAGGGTAAATAATTGGTCCCGAATACTATGTAATAGGGTTTCATGGCTTCCCATGGGCAGGTCTGTTCTACCAATGCTTTGATAAAACAATACGTCACCTCCAATTAAAAAGCCCTGTTTTTCTGAGTAAAAGCATATGCTTCCGGGGGAATGCCCAGGTGCAAGTATGATGCTTAGCTCGTCTTCATCCAAAAAAACCTTGTCTCCAGCATGCAAAAAATGCAAGGGGCCACTATAATTGGTAAAGGGCATACCCCAGGTTTCGCCCGATTTTGGGGCAAAAGCCAGCACTTTTTCCTCGTTGGGGTGTATATAGAGCTCTAAGCCATAGGTTTTGTGCACCCAATCATTCCCAAATACATGGTCTAAATGGCAATGGGTATTGAGCAACTGAACAGGTGTTAGCCCCGTATCTGATAAAAAGTTTTTTAACGTTTCTTGCTCAGCGCTGAAATAACATCCGGGGTCTATTATTAGGGCATTACCCGCATCATTGTAAAGGACATAGGTGTTTTCTTGAATGGGACTGAATGTGAAAACTTTAACATGGAACATAAGGGTAATTTTAGACCGCTTTTAATGGTAAATGACTAATTTTAAAATACTAAAGTTCGGATATGCAACGCAATCGCATGAATAAATGGGTCTTTTTCCTATGCTTTCTTTTTCCCTTCCTTTCTGAGGCACAGGTGAATACGGTGATGTTTGGAAAAAACAGGGTACAACACAAGAAATTTGTTTGGAAGTTCTATCAGTCTCCCAATTTTAATACCTATACTACCCAAAATGGGGTAGAGCTGGGCAAATTTGTGGCCCAAGTAGCTGAGGAAGAATTGCTTTCTCTAGAAAATTTTACCGAGTATAGTTTGCAACGTAGGGCCAATATCTTGGTGTATAATAATTACAACGACTATAAGAGTAGTAATGTGGGTTTGGGTATGGACTGGCAAAACGCGGGCGGGTCTACCAAATTAGTGAACAATAAGATCATTGTCTATTTTGATGGTAATCACAACCACTTGAAAAGAAGTGTTAGAGAAGGAATTGCCAAAGTATTAACGGATAACCTTCTTTTTGGGGACGATATTGGAGAATTTGCCAGCAATCAGGCTTTACTTGACTTACCAAAATGGTTGGTGGATGGATATGTAGCTTATGCGGCGGAACCTTGGAGCACAGAATTGGATGATGAGTTAAAAAGTGCCATGCTCAGCGGAAGGTACAATTCTTTCTATCAGTTTGCTTTTGAAAAACCACTATTAGCTGGTCATGCATTCTGGTACTATTTTGGCAACAAATACCGCAAAGAGAACATCACTTATATGCTCTATTTAGCTAGGATTTATAAAAACCTAAATAGTGCGGCACTCAGAATTTGTAAAATCAAATTCAAAGACGTTTTGTCTGAGTTTATGCAAGCCGAGCAGGATAGATATGCCAAAGATATTCGCGCAAGAAGAAATGCGGTAAAAGGTTCCTTGAGTATTTCTGAGGACATTAGCAAGAATGATTATTTCCGTTTCCAAGCTAATCCTACTCCAAGAAGTAATAATTACGCGGTAGTGGAATTTAAGAAAGGGATTTATAGTGTTAAATATTTTGAGAATTTCTACCAACAAAAAACCTTGTTGAAATTGGGTGTACGTACCAATCAAGGCGATATCAATCCCAACTATCCCATTCTGGCTTGGGATGTAAAAGGGACTCGTTTATTGGTAATGTATTGGGAAGATGGTAAGACCAAAATGTTTGTCTATGACGTGATTGCTAAGTACAAACGTTATAAACAAACCATTGAAGGATTTGATCAGATTCTAGATGCAAGCTTTATGCTCAATGCTAACCAATTGGTCATGAGTGCGGTAAAAAATGGTCATTCAGACATCTTTACATATAATATTGAAGAAAACAAATTGACACAAGTTACCAATGATGTCTATGACGATTTGGATCCAAGCTTTGTGGCATTCCCCAATAGGGTAGGAATTGTATTCTCTTCCAATAGACCTAGTGGATCTGCACCTAGCAGCGATACTGTACTCCCTAGCAGAAATAGGTTTAATATTTTCTTGACCGATATGTCTGCTGGAGGTCCGGGCAAACAAGTAGCACAAATGACCAATCAGAAATTTGGGAATGCACGCTACCCCATGCAATACAATACCAACCACTTTACTTTTGTGTCTGATCAAAACGGGATTGCCAATCGTTGGGCCGGGTTCTTTGGAACTTCTAGAAACGGAGTAGACACACTCTATTATATTGGAGATGAAGTATTACACAATCCTAGTAACAAAGAATTTGATTCTACCCTTGTTGCATGGCGTAAGAATGAACCCGATAGCGTGAGTTATTTTCAAGTATTCAAAGACAGTACTTATACTTTTCCAATTACCAACTACCAAAGTTCTTTAAAGGAAACCAGGATTGCGGGTAACAATGGGCAGGTTAGTGAAGTGCGTCAAGAAGGGGATTATAAATTCTTGTACAAATTGAAAGTGGATTCTATTGCACTGGTAAGAAGAAATACCAATTCAAGACCTACCGAATACATGAAGAAAACCATGGACGAGCAACGTGCTGCAGAAGGTAAAGCCATTTTCTACAACAATAAACCTGTACTAAAAGACAGTGCTAGAAAGGCGGGGAATGTTTTCCAAAATGAATTTGCAGACGAACAGCCTGATACATCTGCTGCCATTCGTTCCTTAATGGAAAACAATGCTAGGGCATCTATTTTAAGCAAGGCCAAACTATTTGACTACAGAATGAAATTTAGTAGTGATTATATCTTGGCCGGGTTTACCAATAATGTATTGATCAACCGTTATCAACCTTATGCTGGAGGTTCTGGGCCAATTCAATTAAATAATGGGAATGACCTAAACTTCACATTCCGCGTTGGAACTTCTGACCTGATGGAAGATATTAAGTTTGTTGGAGGTCTGCGTTTTGGTACCAACCTAAAAGACAAAGATGTGTTCTTTAGTTTCCAAAACTATCGCCGCAGGCTTGATTGGGGTCTTACCTATTATAGAAGTAATGTGACCAATTTCTTTAACACCAGTTACAACAATGAATTGTATACCAATCTTTATCAAGCCAACCTTTCTTATCCATTTAATGAGGTTAAAAGTTTGCGCGCCACGGTAGCGTATAGACATGACAGAGGGGTTTTGCGTAGTTATGACAACAATGCTGGTTTGCCTGATCCAGCAGCTTTGAAATATGCTGATACGGTGTCTAAATTTTTATTAACTCGATTTGAATACGTACACGATAATACCATCAATCCAACCCAGAATATCTGGAATGGGTTGCGTTTCAAAATTTACATGGACGTGAATATGCCCATGCACAAAACTTCTTACGGCAATAACAAAATGACTTTCAATTTTGGTTTTGATGCACGCAAATACGTAAAAATCTATCGCAACTTTATATGGGCCGGTAGGGCTGCCGCCGATTTCAGTTGGGGTAACCAAAAACTCATTTACTACCTAGGAGGTGTTGATGGCTGGATTGGGCCAAAATTCAACAACAATCCACCTGCGCCTGATCAGGGTTATGCCTTTCAATCTTTGGCTGTGAATATGCGTGGTTATAATCAAAATATTGCCAATGGTAATAATGCCTTTGTCTTGAACTCTGAATTCCGTTTACCCATTTTCTCCACCTTAATAAATAGACCAATCAATAATGCCTTTATCCGCAATTTCCAACTAACCCAATTTATTGATCTGGGCTCTGCTTGGAACGGCCAATACAATGGTATTACCCGTCCTGGTCAATATATTCAAAACCTTGACCCAAGTGGGGTTCCAACAGGCAATGTGGCTGTTAGAATTGACGCTGGTGGTCTAGGACCTTTTGCTGGTGGGTATGGATTTGGTATCAGAAGTACCTTGCTTGGTTATTTTATGAAACTAGATACCGCATGGCCCATGAAAGGAATCTTTGTTGGAAAACCTATATGGTATTTCTCACTTGGATTTGATTTCTAACCAAACGTTAAAACGGATGCTTGCCATAGCTTAACCGTTATTTTTGCTAATGTTTTATCAAGGGAAACCTGTCTTATTATTAAGTCTATTGTTGCTCCTGTCCCATATCTCAATGGCACAGGCTAAGCGATTGTCTGGCGTAGTAAAAGACAAGCAAAGTGACGAGCCCATTCCATTTGCTTCGGTTGAATTTAAACTTTCTAAAAAAGGAGTTCTAACAGATTCTGCTGGTAAATTTTCTGTTGATCAACAAGGGGTGCTGTCTTCGGATTCTGTGACGGTATTGAGTGTGGGTTATAAGAAATTGGTGATCCCTGTAAAAGCTTTCAAAGACAGTGGTTTTGTTGAATTAAGGATAGAAGTATTACCCCCGTCCGGAGAAGCTGTTGTAAAAAGCAAGTATAATCGTTCCTTGTGGTTTTGGCGGAAAATCATGGCCAATAAAGACAGGAACAATCGCACCAGATGGAATAGTTATTCTTATGAGATCTACAATAAATTAGAAATGGATCTCAATAATGTGAGGCAGGATAAATTAAAAAATAATATCCTGCTCAAACCACTTGGTTTTGTGTTGAGTTATGTGGATTCTGCCGAGAATAGTAAACCTTATTTACCCGTTTATCTTACTGAAACCCTTTCTGATTATTATTATAGAAAGGACCCTGAAAAAATTCATGAAGTTATCAAAGCCACACGCACCAATGGTTTGGAGAATGAAAGTCTGATTAAGGAACTGGGGGGGATGTACCAAAATGTGAATGTGTACAATAATTATATTCCTGTGTTCACCCGTGATTTTATCAGTCCCTTTCATACCAACGGAGATAATTATTACAATTTTAAACTAGCCGATACGGCTTATCTAAGTGGAAAGCGATTGGTGCATTTACGATTCACTGCCAAGCGTAAAGGGGAGAGTACATTTGAAGGAGACTGTTGGGTAAACGATACCAGTTTTGCCATTCAGAAAGTAACCATGCGACCATCGCCAGATGCCAGTATCAATTTTATTGAAGGTCTTTCTTTGATTCAAGAATACCATTTGGTCAATGATACTATATGGTTCTTACACAAAGACAGATTTGTAGTAGATATAGCCCCACTGGGCAAAGGAAAACTAGGAATTAAGGGGCGTAAGACCACTACATATGAGCACGTAGTCTTAAACGATGCCAATGCTTTAGATGATTTAAATAAGACAAAGAAAATACAACAAGTAGACTTACTTCCCAATACAGAAAACCTGAGTGATAGTTTTTGGAATAAAAACAGACACGAGCCCTTGGATAAAAATGAAAGAACGGTCTATAAAGTCTTAGATACCCTTACCAAGAATAGTACGTATATATTTTATAGAGAATTGGCACAAACCATTGTCAAAGGCACGCGTGATATTGGTAATATTAGATTAGGTCCTTGGTATTATTGGATCAGTGGGAATAATTGGGAGGGCACCCGTTTTAGATTTGACATATCTACCAATCGGGGTTTTCATAAAAAATTATATCTCACGGGATACGCAGCTTATGGAACCAAGGACGGTATGTTCAAAGGTGGGGGGGAAGCCAAATGGTTATTTGATAGAGAGAACTGGACCTATCTCAAATTCTATTATAGGAATGACTTGGACAATGGTCAAGTGAGTTATGACCAAATGGGTACCGATAATATTTTTGGAACCTTGTTTAGAAGACCCAATATTCCCTTTAAATTTCAACAACTAGAGGAGAAAAAAATTGAATTTTTCAAAGAGACCCCGCTTGGTTTGGGCTATGGATTATCTGCTTCTAGTAAACAATATACCGCGTTAGAAAACCTGCCAGGTAAGGAATATTTTCCTTCAAAAGGCCCCAATCCCTTTAATACTTTTGAGACTACCCTGCGTTTGCGCTATGCGTATTTAGAAAGAAATATAGAAGATAATTTCTTGCGTGTAAGTTTGGGTAGCTTGTATCCCGTAATTGATTTTAAATACACCAAGGGTTTTACCAAGGTATTTAATAGCAATTATGATTACCACAAAATGGATTTAACCATTTCTCATTTTGCCAAAGTGCCCCCGCTTGGAACCCTTTACTACAATGTGTTTGCTGGAAAAGTAATTGGTACCCTTCCTTATCAAATGCTAGACATATTGCCAGGTAATGAAATGTTTTATTACAATAAATATGCTTTCAACCTGATGCATAGATTTGAATATTTAACCGATCAATATGCTGGGCTTAATGTGGAACATAATTTTGGGCCAGGCAT
>CAMFKK010000077.1 GCA_945957225.1 uncultured Sphingobacteriia bacterium
GTAATATTAACGCCAGCCATCAAAGAAAACTGTTCCTGAACCCGATAACCCAATTCTCCCTTAATCCTAAGGGCTTCTACCCTGCCATCGTACAAAATATTAAATGCCCTGCCATCTGAGAAGGTATTGACAAACAAGGGCTGGTTATAGAACTGCATAAAGGATACCCTTCCAGCAAAACTAAAATGATTTCCCAAGGAACCTTTTAAACCCAGATACTGTTCGGCAATCCTAGTATTCCAAAGGGTATCTGGTCTATCTATGTAGGGATTGAATGCAGAAAGCGTTCTATAGCCATTTTTTTGAAAGCTACCCTTCCAACCCAATTCTACGGTCATCCCTGTTTCTTTAATACTTGCTTCTGCAGTCAGGTTGGGCAACATTTTAAAAGCATTATTATCCCAACTAGGAATTATTCCAAGATTTAAACGCAGATTGGGAGTTTTGAATTGAAAACTAGGATCTATATAAAAAAGGTTGTTTTGGATTTTTAAAGGATTGGGAATCATGGGAGTATTATAGGAAGCAATGTCTGCTGTCAATCCCATGTTAAAAGCATAAACCCTACTAAACGCTTTTGTAAAAGGCAGATTTGCTATAAAATTGACTTCACTTGATTTGTGGTTGTCTGAAAAATGTCTAAAGCTGATCTTGGGTTGATAACTAAACCCATTTTCACCCACAATTTTGTTGTGCATGCTTAGGTCAAAACCCAGGGTATTGAATCTTTGTAACAAATCATCCTTGGTATAGGGTATGGTTGCAGGTTGAAATCCATAAAGGTATTGTCTGCTATTGTCAAAAAAAGCATGAGCGGTCCAATCATGTGCTGTCTTGGTTTGAAAATTAGCCAATACCGACAATTTGTTTTTCCCAAATTCCTGAAAAGGAATATTTCCTTTAGAAGAAAGATGGGTGGCCAGAATACTTACCGTGTTTGTAACGCCGTCGCCAAAAGACAAACCCATTTCTGCAAAAGGGGTACTAAAATTACCTACTCCAACTTTTACATACCTGCTATTCTTCCAGGGCTCAACGGAATCCATGGCCATGGCAATGGGTTTAATGGGAACAGGCTGATAAGAAAAGAAAAGATTTTGCGCTGGAACGCGATATAATAATTGCAATCTTGCTGTATCTGGCAAAGGAGTTGCGGCTGTAAAATTGATTTTTGCAGCTGTTTTCAAAGAAGGTTTAAAGGCAGATGTAATCACTACTTCTTTTGGATGACTAGTATCTTCCAAAGCTTCTTTGGTCAATGATGCAGCCATATCATCCGCCTCATTCCGATTGGTATTTTTAGAAGCAGATTTTTTGCTGCTAGATTTGGATGAAGACTTTTTAGTGCTATTTTTTGAGCTTGATTTTTTGGAACTGGATTGCTTAGAAGACTTCTTCTTAGAACTGCTTTTTGTGGTCTTGGTACTAGATTTCTTTTTCTGTGCATCAAGCAAGGGCGCAAATGAAATCAGCAACACCAGCAAGCACAATATTTTTTTTAGGATAGACATATATTTAGTTTACTGCTGTTCAATTTTGTTTGTCTTATTTTTTTCTACCAAGACCAGGTCCAATTTTAATTGGGCTTCTTTTTTAACGGCTACGGTGCTAGCATTATCAACAATGCTCTTAAATGTAGCTTCTGCATTAAATAGGTCTTTTTGTTCAAAATAAATATCGCCTAGGAGCAAATAAGATTTTGCTACCCAAGCCTCATAAGAACCCCATTTTTTGATTACTTCAAATGCGGCTTTTTCTGCTTCTGGCAAACGGTGTTGTTTGAACTGAATTTCAGCCAATCTATATTGCGATTCTGCGGCCCATTCAGACCTACCTGCTGCAATGACTGTTTTATATGCTTCTGTAGCGGGAAACCATAATTCTTGTAATTGATTGTTCTTAGCCAAGACTAGGTTAGCCATTGTTTTATCGTCTGTTGCAATCCCTTTTTCGGCTAATAATTCCTGTGCATTAGGAGCAGCTTGTTGCCATTGTTCTGTTTTGAATTGACAACGCAAAAGACCACGCATAGCTTCTAACCTATTCTCTTGTTGAGTTGCCATAGACTTTAATTGTCCAAAGTATTTGGCGGCAGCGGTATAGTCCTTATTGTCAAAATATAGGATTCTTGCGGCCTGTAAACAACTTCTCTCTGCATACCTATTGGGGGCTTGGTCAGCCACTGCTTGATACTGTTGTAGGGCAAGGCTATTGTCTTTAAGGGTCAATGCTATTTCAGCACTAAAATAATGGGCTTCCATTTGATAGCGTCCTTTTGGAAAACCTTTCAAATAAAATTCAAAGCCCTGTTGTGCACCTTGATAATCTTTTGCTTCATAACGGAGCATGGCAGATTTATAACTTAAGGAATCGGCTTCTTGGTTAGAAACGTCTTTGCCATTTTCTTTCATGAAGCTAACATAATCACCTGGCTGTTGTTTTGCCACAAATAGGTTTCGGATATAATCTATTGCGTCATTACTTTGAGAAGCATTGGGATATTTCTTAACCAACTGTTTAAAATAATCCAAAGACTCAGTGTTCTTGTCTAAGTTAAAATTGGCCACGCCTAACTTGAGTAATACTTCTGGATGATAGTTGTTTGCTTTGGGGTTGTTCAAAATCTTTTCCAAAGAAACAACGGCACCTGCATAGTTTTCACTTGACAGTTGGGTATTGGCAATTTCCATTTGTACATCTGCAATCAAAGCCGAGCGTGGATACTGATATTGGAATTGCTCTAACTGATTCAATTTATCAGCTGGTTTGTTTAAAGCCCCCGCAATAATGGCTTTTTGAAATGCTGCATAATCCGCAGCTGGTAACTGCCAGGCAATAATTTGTTCGTAAGATTTTAATGCCGTTTTATAAGACTTGAGCATGAACTCACAATCTGCAACGCGCAAAAATGCATCCTGTTCAATGGCATTTGAACCAGCAGAAGCCCTATTAGCCACTGGCTCAAAATTGGCTTTGGCTGCCGCATAATTATTCATTTTCAATAAAGCGTATCCAAGGGTATATTGTGCATTTAAAACAGTTGCTTGTCCATTGGTTCTGGGGTTTTTCAAATAGCTACTCAGCTCCAAAACAGCGGCTTCATTTTTTCCTATTCTGTAAGCTATCTCTCCCCTCCAAAATTGACTAAGCGCCAATTGTTGTTGGTTATTGGGTAATTGTTCAATGATGGCAAATAAAGAATCGGCTTTGAGTAATTGTTGGTCATTGACGTATTCTACTGCCCTTCCAAAGACCAATGATGGATAAAGCTGTTTTAAATTGTCTGTTTTATTAGGAATTTGTTCATAGAGCAAGATGGCCTCCTTAAAATTATTGGAATGACTCAGCGTACTCACCATTAATTCCCTTGCTTCAGAGAGATAAACAGACTTTGGATATTTGGTCATGAATGTCTGTAATTCTTTCAAAGACAGATCCATGAAATTTAAATCGTAAGAAAGTTTTGCATAATGAAAACTGGCTACTTCTTTTTGAACCGCATTACTATTATTGGCTGCACAGAACTGAAAGGCATTTCTTGCATTGTTCTTGTCATTGATTTTTAAATAGGCATTAGCTAATAAATACATGCTATTCTGTGCCAAGGAATCGGCCCCGCCTCCCAATTGTTTAAAGCCTTCAATAGCGCTGGGCCAATTGGCTGCTTCATAATAACAATAGGACAATTCATAGAGGTCTTCTCTGCGCACTTTTTCTGTTCCATTCACATATTGCTTTAAATAAGGAAGGGCTTTGTCATAAGCTCTTTGCTCAAATAAAATATGACCAGCTAATTGACGCATTTGCAAATCATAAAACTGACCACCTTTTAACAATGCCTCTTGGGCTGTTTGCAAAGCCAATTCTGGTTGTCCATTAAAATAATAAATCTCTGACAAGTAAAATGGCACTACTAATTGATAACGTGGGTCTTTTTCAGAAATCCTAAATCCTGCAAGGGCTTCTTTATAATTTTTCTCGTAAAAACAGATAAACCCATAATAATAATTGGCTTCAATATAATTGGGATCCTGTTCTAATTGCCTTACGGTATTAAATAAGGGTTTGGCCTTATTAAAATCCTTCATCACAAAATAACCATAGGCCTGATGAAATTTCAAACTAGCAATTTCAGCATTACTCAAATTGGCAATTCCAGTTAATTCATATTGTTCTTGGGCCTTGGCAAATGCTTGCTGTTGAAAATAATATTCACCCAAATAATAACGCATCCTTTGCACCAAGGACTTTTGTTGGTTCATAGCTGCAAAATCCAAAGCCGCATTTTCTTGGGTTTGATCCTGTTGTTTGAGAGCACAAACCAATGCATAAAATTTTGATTCCGCTTTCAATTGGTCAGGCACCTGACTTTGGGCATGGTCATTTTGTGCCAACCATTTAAATAGAGGATAGGCTAATCCAAATTGTTCTTGTTGGTACCAATCTTTGGCCTGTTTAAAACTGGCGTCTGGATCATTGTAAATAGCGGTTGACTGTGCCCCTAGGTGATTAAGCAGTCCTATTCCAAAGCATAGGACAAGCATTATACGGATCAATGGCTTCATATTGGGATCAGGCTTTGAACAAAGGTTTCCCTTTATTTCTAAACAAAAAGTAAAAGTATTTAAAGGTATGATTCGTGTAAGTGATGCAAACACCGTTCCAAGTTTTGTGGAAAAACAGATAAGCGGCGTAAGTTTGTCAACAAATTGGGAATTATGTACGAACACAGCACGCAGATTAGGGTTAGATATGCAGAAACAGACCAGATGGATATTGTCTATTATGGCAATTATGCCCAGTATTTTGAAGTTGGCAGGGCGGAATGTATTCGAGACCTAGGGTTTACCTATAAAGACATGGAAGCCATGGGGGTGAAAATGCCAGTGGTTGAAATGCACGCCAATTTTCTGCGCCCAGCACACTATGATGACTTGATTACCATTAAAACACAGTTGAGGGAATTACCGGATAAACACCAGATTAATTTTTACCACGAGGTCTTTAATGAAAAGAAAAAGTTACTTACCACCGGGAAAGTAACCTTATACTTTATTGATATTGCTACTATGAAAAGAGTGGCCATGCCACCCCAATTCAAGTCTAAATTAGAACCTTTTTTTACTGTTGAGGGCAACTAGCACTTAACTTGCAGCCCAAATCAAGTATATGGAAAAAGTTCTGGCGTCCATTATTACCATTGGAGATGAATTATTGATTGGTCAAGTGGTTGATACCAATAGTGCCTGGATGGCGCAGGAACTCAATCAGATTGGGATTCCAGTAACCCATCGCGTAGCAGTTGGAGACAATTGGGACGATATTTGGGAAGCCCTTGACCAAGAAGCCAAACGCGCTTCTATTATTTTGATTACTGGCGGATTGGGGCCAACCGCAGATGATATTACCAAACCCTTACTCTGCGAATATTTTGGGGGCAAGATGGTGGTGGATCAACCCACACTGGCGCATGTGACCCATATTTTTGAGCAGATTCTGAAAAGACCCATGATTGAACGTAATGCCAAACAGGCCGAAGTGCCCGATGTTTGTAAAGTGCTCAAAAATGAGAAGGGTACTGCCCCTGGTATGTTGTTTGAAAAAGAAGGCAAGCTTTTTATCTCCCTGCCTGGCGTACCCCATGAAATGAAAGGTTTGATGAAGCAGCATGTACTACCCCTATTACCTAATTATTTCAAAACAGGTTTTCTAGAACACCAGACATTGCTTACTTATGGTATAGGTGAATCATTTTTGGCAGAAAGAATTGCCAAAGAAGAAGCAGCATTACCTGCTCATATTAAATTGGCCTATCTACCCAATTATGGCATGGTGCGTTTGCGTCTAAGTGCTTTTGGTTATGATAAAGCCTTATTGCAACAAGAAGTATCCCAATATTTTGAAACATTAAAAAAAGCGGTTGGGGAATACTTAGTAACAGATAAAGATGAGACCATGGAAACCGTGGTGGCAAGATTGCTTAAACATAGTGGCAGCACCCTTGCTACGGCTGAAAGTTGCACCGGTGGCTATATTGCCCACTTGATTACCAGTGCTCCAGGCGCCTCTACTTATTATAAAGGAACTGTAGTTAGCTACGATAACAGTATCAAAACCAATGTTTTAGATGTCTCTGAATCTATGTTAAAAACAGAAGGGGCTGTGAGCGAAGCCATTGTGAGACAAATGGCCAGCAAAGTGCGTGAAATCATGCAAACTGATTATGCCATAGCGGTAAGTGGGATCATGGGGCCAGATGGTGGTACTGAGGAAAAACCAGTGGGATTGGTTTGGATGGCCGTGGCCGATAAAAAACAAGTCATTGCTAAGTCTTTTCAGTTCCGATACGATAGACAAAGAAATATAACCCTTACCGCCACTAATGCTTTGAATCTCTTGAGAATGTTAATTGTGGATAACCATTCAACAATTTAATAATACTTACTTCTACATTTGTTAGTTAGCTGTTTTTTGTGGAAGAGTATCAGGGATTTAGGATAACAAATTATCCCATTTAAAAAGGACGATCGTATGGCAATTGCTGAATTGGTGATGCCCAAATTGGGCGAAAGTATCATGGAAGCCACCATTTTGAAATGGCATAAACAGGTGGGTGATTTTGTGAAGCATGATGAGACCGTTTTGGACATTGCCACTGATAAAGTGGACAGTGAAGTTCCCTCTACGGAACAAGGAATCCTGTTAGAAATTTTATTCAATGTGAACGATGTGGTGCCCATTGGCACTGTGATTGCTCGTATTCAAACCAGCGTAGAAGCTACAGCCCCCGCAGCTCCTACTCCAGTTATTGCTCCCATTGTTGCCCCTGAACCAGTTGCTGTTCCAGAACCAATTGTTTATCAAGCTCCTGTTGAACCAGCACCTGTTGCAGCTTATGTTGCACCTGTACCTGAGCCACAGGTTCCTTATACACCATCTGCTTACGAATTACCCGATAAGCCCATTGGTAACCGTTTTTATTCTCCCCTGGTATTGAATATTGCTAATAGCGAAGGCATTAGCTTGAGTGAACTAGAAAGAATTCCTGGAACTGGTAATGAAGGCAGGGTTTCTAAAAAAGACGTTTTGCAATATGTGGCAGATAAGAAAGCAGGAAAGATTCCTGTATATCAACCTGCTCCTGTTTATCAAGCGCCTCCTCCAGTTTACCAACAACCCGTTGCACCAGTGGCTGCTGCTCCAGTTTATCAAGAACCCGCAGCACCTGCACCAGTTTATCAAGAACCAGTGGCTCCCGCTCCAGCGGTAGTGGCTCCTGTAGAAACCATCGCGCCAGCAGCACCTGTGGCTCCAGTTGCACCTGTAGTTCCTGAACCAGCAACAGTAGCACAAGCTTATAAAGCGCCAACGGTTCCTCAACAAATTACTATTCCAGAACCAGTTGCAGCAGCAGCTCCTGTTGCAACCGCCCCTGTAGCACCTGCAGCACCTGCGGCACCTGTTTATACTGAACCAACACCAGTGGCTGCTCCTATTTCTGTTGCGGCGCCTGTATCTACTGTGCCTTTGTCTGCACCAGTTGCTAGTTCGGGTAAATTCTCAAACCCTGCTTCAGTAACCTTAAGCGGTGCTACCGAAATTCAGGAAATGGATAGGATGCGCAAGCTGATTGCCAAGCATATGGTAGACAGCAAGCATACCAGCCCACACGTTACCAGTTTCACAGAAGCCGATGTGACCAATATGGTGAACTGGCGTTCAAAAGTGAAGGACGAGTTTGAAAAACGCGAGGGTACCAAGCTAACATTCACACCCATGTTTGTGGAATGTATTGCAGAAGTGATTAAAAAATTCCCGCTGGTGAACTGCTCTATTGAAGGAGAAAATGTGATCCTACGCAAGGATATCAATATTGGTATGGCTACGGCCCTACCATCGGGCAACTTGATTGTTCCTGTCATTAAAGGGGCTGACCAACTCAATATTGTTGGTTTGAGTAAGGCGGTAAATGGCTTGGCCGATGCGGCTAGAAATGCAAGACTTAAACCAGAAGACACTCAGGGTGGCACTTTCACACTCACCAATGTGGGTACTTTTGGATCACTGATGGGTACACCAATCATTCCTCAACCACAGGTAGCTATTCTAGCCGTTGGTGCTATTAAGAAAAGACCCATGGTTATGGAAACTCCTGAAGGCGATATCATTGCCATCCGTCACATGATGTATCTCTCTATGAGTTATGACCATAGAATTGTAGATGGTAGCATTGGTGCTTCTTTCTTAACGGCGGTGGCCAAGGCTTTTGAAAGCTGGGATCCCAACAAACAATGGTTCCAATACTTATAGATTACTTACTCCAAATAATAAGGCTGCTCAAAAGGGCAGCCTTTTTTATTGGCTAGTGTGCCGCATAATCTGCCAAATATTGGAAGGGTTCGGTCAATTGGCCATTTTGTAAAATAGTGGCATTGGCAATAGTGGGGCTGCCTCCATTTCTGATATCGTTGAGCACGTGTTTGATGAGTTGCTCTCCAAAAAAACGACTAGCGTCTCTAGGTAATTCATTAGGCAAATTACCCACAGCCATTAGGTCTACACTATCGGGCAGATATGGCGCAGTCTTTTCACCGCTGATTTTATTGACGCCATAAATAGGGTCTTCAATGGTAGCATCG
>CAMFKK010000078.1 GCA_945957225.1 uncultured Sphingobacteriia bacterium
TGTTTCAACACAAAAAGTTACTGTTACAACTTTTTCAATAGTGACTTTTAATTGGCAATTGACTATAAAAACCATGTCAGAAAGCCTTTAAATTGGATCTGAATTTTAAGTTTCATTTCTTCAAAATAATTCGCTAAAACAAAGATTTTAAAAATAAAATGATAGTAATTTATAATATTAAATTTTCCTTAAAATTTGGTGTTGAAAAAATACACTTTACAATATTTTTACTTTTGAATAATGAAACCTTTTGTAACTATTCTTTTTGCCATTCTTGTTTTCAATTCTTATTCCCAGGAAAAATCTGATGGTACTATACTTTTAAAAAAAATGAAATATGCTGGCCTATTAGTTTCTTATTCTAAAACCGAAAAACTCAATTCAAAATCAATTATTGAAAACGTTGTAAGTTCTTACCAAAAAAGCAGCTCCATCAAGTTTGGTGGGGGCTATTTAATTAACAACAAAATGGCCATTGGATTAGGACTTTCTACAGGAACTAATCTTATAAATAAAGAAGTTAAAAATACATTTGGGGCAAACACAATAACAGATTCAAAAACAACTCATTGGGGATTTTCACCATTTATTAGAAATTTCATGAGTTTAGATAAAGGCCACCACTTTTATATTTATACACAAACAGGCTTGGTATTTGGTTTTGATAATGGAACAGAAATTTCAACAACTGGAACCAGTTCAACCAATACAAGTATAAAATCAAACAATTACGGTATCTCCTTTACACCTGGACTGTTAGCATTTATAAAAGATGGGTTTGCTTTTGAATTGAATGTTGGTGTAGCAGGAATCAATTCTTCAAAAGAAACAAGAAAAGTAGTTGGTCAGCCAGATGCAGTTGTTAAACAGACTGATATAGATTTGAATATTGATATTTTAAAATTAAATATTGGCGTTTCATATTATTTTAAGTAAACCATAAGTGTTTTATTTATCTAATTAAATGTGATTGCCTATACCTGTAGGCTCCCCTTATTTAAGTGCCAGTCTTAAATAGAATTTTCTAGTTATTCATTTTTTGTTTTCCAATGTTTTTATCCACTAACGGCTTTCTTCAATTTTTGGATTATTTACGCTGGCCGTTTGTGGATAAAGCAGCATAGGTGATTCTGATCTTTTGTAATACTATTCAGCATATGTAAGCGCTGATAAGAAACCAAGTGATTTTTGAGGGCGTTTTTGTTGGCTTGCCAGGTTGTAGGTATTGCTTTGGTCTGACGCTTTTCACAGCACTCCTGTAATACACGACATATAAATTTAGGACCATTATCAGAACGAAGAATTGCTGGCTTACCTCTATGTTCAATAATCTTGTTTAGCACTCTGTTGACTCTAATGATGGCATTGAAATGTTCACTTCTATAGCTAATGATTCTCAACTAAAATCATCTATGAAATAGAACAAACGGAATCTTCTTACATCAACCAATGTGTCACTCATAAAATCAATGCGCCATATTTGGTTTGGTGGATCTTTTACTGACATTCCTGCTTCCTATTTCTTCAGTGGAGATACAATTTGGGGTTCGGCAAATCTTCCTTATTCATAACTGTCAAAAATTAAAGTATACAAGCATTTTTTTGTTAACTCTTACTTTAACGGCCAACTTAGGGAAAGATTACAATAGAACCTGAATCAACAATGGTAATAATTTTTTCTATTTGTTAAATAAATGTTATAATAAAATAATAGAATTTCAAATTCTGTGGACTTGTTCTTCCTATTCCTAGAATAATAAAATGCGAATCTTATCTATAAGAACATCCATTTCATTAAAAGAAAATAGTACCTAAATTATTGATTATAGGGGTCTTATATCAATATTTATTCTAGGAAATATTCCAAAAAAATAACTTTTAGTTATAATTAAAAAAACTGAACTCTTTTTAAAAATGTTTGTTATTCCCGTCATACAAATTCTATTTCCTAACCAAAACAAAGAACATGTCCCTAACAAATTTATTTGAACTAAAAGGAAAAGTAGCCATAGTTACCGGAGGTGGAAATGGCATTGGAAAAGCTTGCTGCATAATGTTGGCAAATGCGGGTGCGGCAGTTGCAGTAAGTGACCTAAAACTTGCAGACGCTGAAGCCGTTGCAGCAGAAATTTCTTCCATGGGTGGAAAAGCCATTGCAGTTGAATGTAATGTTACAGAAGATGCCAAACTGGTTACATTGGTTGAAACCACAGTAAAAGAATTGGGCGGAGTACATGTTTTAGTAAACAATGCTGGTGGTGGAGGTGGGGGCAGAGAAAACCCAACAAAAATTACCGTTGATGATTTTGCATGGCGTTTTCAATTGAATGTTTATAGCGCTTGGCGATTGTCACAGCTTTGTGCACCTTACATGAAAGAAGGTGGTTATGGTTCCATTATCAATATTACCAGCATGAGCAGTATTAACAAAAGCCCTAACATGAGTGCCTATGCTGCATCAAAAGCAGCCATGAATCACATGACATCAAATCTAGCTATGGATTATGGTGGTGATAAAATTAGGGTAAATGCTGTTGGACCGGGTGCAACTAAAACGGCTGCCCTTGCATCAGTACTTACACCTGAAATAGAAAGTAAAATGCTGGCACATACCCCTATTAAACGTTTAGGAGAAGTAGAGGATATTGCTGGCGCAGTTCTTTATTTTGCTGCCCCAATTTCTGAGTGGGTAAGTGGACAAATAATGTTTGTTAATGGTGGTGGTGTTCAGACACTTGACTAAAAAAACTTAAACCCTAAACTTTATAAATCATGTCAACAGTAGAAAAATTATTTTCTTTTGAAGGAAAGGTAATTGTCATAACCGGAGCAGCAGGTGCTATAGGAAGCGCTGCTGGTCATCTTTTAGCGTCATTGGGCGCCAATGTAGTAATCTCTGACCTGAATGAAGCAGGTGCTATTAAAGTAGCAGAAGAGATAGAAAAAGAAACAGGAAAGAAAACATTGGGAATAAGATCAGATGCTACCAATGAAGCTGATTTAGTTAATTTGGTTGAAAAGACCATTCAGCAGTTTGGAAAAATTTCTGGTCTTATAAATAATGTAGGCTGGGGAGCCAGCACACCAATTTGGGGTTCAGATTCTGAAAAAATGGTTAAGTCTTATCTGTTAAATACCGTTGGTTCTTACAACCTAACCAAATTGTGTATGCCATATCTTGAAAAAGAACCTAATGCTTCTGTGGTTTTTTCGGGCTCCATGGTAGGTGTAACTCCTTCACCTGAATTTATTGAGTATAGCACGGCAAAGGCTGGACTAATGAATATGGTTAAAAGCTTGGCGGTTGTTTCAGGACCTAAAGTGCGTTTCAATACCGTTTTAATTGGTTCTGTAGATAATGGCGATAGTACATTAGCAGCAGGTTATACCCCAGAAATGTTACAAGCACTTGCCAACATGTTTGTCATGAAACGCAGGGGAAAACCACTTGAAATTGCTTATGGTATGATGTTTTTAATGAGTGATGCTGCACAATGGATTACCGGCATAGATTTAAAAATTGATGGGGGCGGAACTTACAAAAGCAAAATGCCCAACCAGGACTAATATTTTCTTCTCCTTATTTATCTAAGTAACGTTGCATTTGTATAAATGCTACAAATGCAACGTTTATTTATCATTTGTTTACTCATTATCAAATGAATGTAATCCTAAAGCCTACCCTATTAAAGGGTATTTTTGTGTTTTCGTTAATTTTATTGACGACCAACCTATTCTCTCAACAACAGAGCTCTATCTATGGAATTGAAGTAAACCCAATGAGTGTTGAGGGAATCCCTATTAACAATGTGGTTATTCTTCTAGAAAAAACAGGAAAAGCAAGTTTAGCGGACTCTGCCGAGTTAGCCGCATTTTATCAAGCTTTTTCATTAAAACCGGGCGCCTTATTCAAAAGAGACTTTGCAGACATGTCTTTGAAAGTAATTTTAAAACAACCAGAAATAAAATCTGTCTATTATAAAGTTTACAATAGAGAAATTACGGGACCTATCACTTTGGTGGTGTATGTAACTTTTCTGGAAACAGGAGAATTAAAAACTATAGAAGGTAAAAAAGGTATGTTGGTTGCCAATACAAAAAAAGCCTTTCCGCTGCTTCTTCAAACGGATAGGTCCAAATTTACTTTCATATTAAATGGAGGGATTGGGTCTTTCAATGAGGAGAATGCACTTTTTTCAAAAGGGCCTGCTTTTACACAGGGAAATCCAATAGCCAATGATCCAGCTGTTGAAGGTACAAGGTACTGGAGCGAGCTTTATTTAGAACCGGGAATCGCCGGTATTACCAGAATTGGTAAAACAAATTTGTATCCTTATGCGGCTGTTTCCTATTTGATTTCGGGAAGAAACACTACCGATATTTATTCACATGGAAGTGCTATCTATGGTGCATTTGAAAGATTATATGCCGGGATAGTAATACCCAGATTAGGCAAAAACAAAGACATCAATCTGGATATTTCTGCTGGCAGACAGTTGTTTCAGTTGAATGATGGATTTTTATTCTCTCGTTATTCTGGTTCTTCTAATGCAGGTGAGAGAGGTAGTGTATACTTAAACTCAAGAACGGCCTATCAGATGTCCGCCATTGCAAAACTGCATGTAAAAGACTTTCATTTTCAAGCTGTATTCCTAGAACCACAGGAGTTGTTTAAAAATTCTCAACGAGATACAAGATTTATCATTGGTTCAGCCAACTATAATAACAATAAAAATCTTGACGCCGGTCTAAGTTTTATTTCCATTATTGGATCAAAAGCAACATATCCAACCCCTCAAGGCGATCTTTCCAAAAAAGGTATGTATTTGATTAACCCCAAACTTTGGATAACAAATATCGCAAAAACTGGCTTGTACTTAAAAACGGAATATGCTTTTCAAATGCATGCAAATGCAAATATGAAATCCAATGCATGGTACCTAGGTTTGGGCTTGAATAAATCAAAATGGCGTTATAAGCCAAATTTATATTATCGCTATGCATATATGAAGGGAGATAATCTGGCTACTGCACAATATGAAAGATTTGATCCCATTCAAACCGGTGGGTTGGGTAACTGGGTGCAAGGAATCAACTTCAGAAAGATTATTGGTTCAGGAAATATTGTGTCTCATAGAGTTGAGCTAAAAGCCTATTTAAAATCCAATTTTGATATTGCCATTGACTATTTCCTGTTACAAGCACAAAATATCTCTACTAATCTAGGATCGGTACCACCATTGTCTACGCTTCAAGCAAAAAACTTTGGCCACGAAATTACTTTGAATCCAAGATACTATTTAAATAGCCATTTTTTGCTCATGGGCATTGTTTCATGGGCCAAGCCCGGTGAAGCCATTACCAAAGCTTTTAATCAACAAAGTGTTGGCAATTGGTCTTCTTATCAATTAAATCTTTTTATGTTTTTTTAATTCTTCTAACGAAACTCAAACTTTTTTTATGTCAAATTCAAACAATCAATTAGTATTGGGAGCATTAGTTGGTGCAGCCATTAATGCTGTAATTAATGGAACTATCAATTGGTTTCAGGTAAAAGATCAAACAAACATTCTGCTTACCCAAGACAGCATTTCATCTGCCGAGCACACTGTAATAGCAGGATCGGTAATGTTAGCAGTTTCCCTAGCATTTATTCTAACTACAATTGCTCACTTCACTACAAAAAGTAATAGTAAACCAGCTTATTTTCCTAGAGTGTTTTTATTAGCTATAAAACATAGCGCTTACGCGTTTGGTCTAGTAACTATTATTGGAGTATTAATTCAACGCTATTGGGGTTCAATTGAAGTGAGTCCTATTAGCTCAGCTTTGGTGGCAGGATTAATTGCTGGCTTGGTTGCAGGAATTGTGGACTATGAAACCAAACGCTCTTTGGCAAACTAATAAAAGTTACTACAATATGCAAAAGCTAACAATGACCAAAAGTATTCTTGCTATTGCAATTGTTATTTTTAACTTGTCTGGTTGCCAACAGTTAAAATCTAATAATTCACCAAAGTCAGACGCTATTTACTTTAATGGGGATATTGTAACCATGGAGGGCAATACAGCTAGCTATGCAGAAGCCATTGCCATAAAAGACGGCAAGATTCTGTTTGTGGGTTCTAAAGAGGAGGCTCAAAAAATGCAGGGCGATTCCACCCAAATGATCAACCTGGAAGGCAAATCAATGTTCCCTGGCTTTATTGATGGCCACGCGCATTTTGGTGGATTTGCCGCACAGGCAGCCGGGGCACAGATTCTGCCTCCGCCAGACGCGGGTGTAAAAAACATTCCCGACCTTATCAAGACCCTCCAAGTATGGGCTACCCCAGAAAACATTGCCTTAACGGGATGGATCTTTGGTATGGGTTATGACGAGTCTGTGATGGAGGAGCAGCGTCATCCCACTAAGCAGGAATTGGATCAGGTATCCACTACGGTACCCATCATGGTTATCCATATCTCCGGACATTTTTGTGCGGTGAATTCAAAGGGATTGGAACTCCTAGGCATTACTGCTAAGTCAAAAAATCCTGCAGGCGGTGTAATCAGAAGAATGCCCAATTCTCAGGAACCCAATGGGGTTTTGGAAGAGCTTGCCGCCATACCCAATTTTGCCAAAGCCATTAATCCATTAACCAAAGAAAGCTTTAACAAATTCATGAGCACAGGACAAACCATGGCCCTGAGTTATGGTTACACAACCGCACAAGATGGACGCTTAATGGGACCTGTAGACGTGATGGCACAGCTGGCAGAAGCCAATTTCTTCAAGCTGGACGTTGTTTCTTATGTTGATTATGCATGGCCTAAACACCTCTATTCCAAATGGAACAATGCCAATTACAACCAGCATTATAGAATAGCAGGTATGAAACTTACACTGGACGGATCGCCGCAGGGAAGAACTGCCTGGCGCACGGTTCCCTATCTGATGCCGCCCCCAGGTGAAAACAAGGATTATAAAGGTTATGCGGCCATTGCCGATGACCAGAAAGTGGCTGCCATCTATGACACAGCATTCAAACACAATTGGCAAATCATCACACATGCCAATGGCGATGCGGCTATTGACCAAATGATCCGCACCATGAAACCTGCTGCCAAAAAATATGGCAACCAAAACAGGAGAAATGTGCTGATTCATGGACAATATGTGCGCGCAGACCAGTTGGATTCCTTAAAAAAATTAGACGTGATTGCCTCCTTGTTTCCGCTACACACATTTTATTGGGGAGACTGGCACAAGCAACTGATTGGAGACTCTCTAGGTAATGGCATCAGCCCCACTAAAACGGCGCTGAACAAGGGTTTGCGGATTACCACACATACGGACGCACCTGTGGCTTTGCCCAATCTCATGCGTGCTGTTTGGACAGCGGTGGCCAGAACTTCTCGTTCCGGAAAAACCATTGGCCAGGCCGAGCGCCTTACCGCTTATGAAGCCATGAAGTCAATCACCGAATGGTCTGCCTATCAGCATTTTGAAGAAGACAAAAAAGGAACTTTAACCAAAGGTAAACTGGCCGATCTGGTCATTCTGGACAAGAACCCATTAAAGGTATCTACAGATGACATTAAGGAGATTCTGGTGCTTGAAACCATCAAGGAAGGAAAATTGGTGTACAAAAAACAATAGCAAAGTCATAAAAGAATGAACTCTTTAAGTAGCAAATTTTATCCTTTGTCTGAGAGGACAATTTCCTCCTTAATTACGTTTTAAATTTCAGTTTAAAGATTATGTTGAATACTATCAAATACTGAATAATAATTTTAGTATTTCTTATATGTATCAGATTTCTTTTGAGCATAAATTGGAATTGTAATCAGAAGTGTTTTATTGTGAGAATAATGGCTTTAGATATCAGTTTTAAAATGGGTTTTACTGGTTTCAATAAAAAACTTAACTGTAAATGCCAATTAAATTAAATGAGCCTAGTTTTTAAATGGTAGTCTTATCCATCATTTAAACAAGAAAATGAAATACATTTCAGCCATTTGTTTTTTTTAATAAGCATTTTTGAAGTAAATGGGCAAAAAGAATTAGATACCCTACAAAAGGCAAAAATTAATTCAAAATCTTAGCAATTACTTGCATCTGCAATCAAAATGCAATTTGATTCAATTAAAATACTTGAATTAGAAAAGGAAATAAATAGTCTAAAAAAGTCAGAATCTAAAAAAAAGGGATTTACTACAGAACCAACTAAATAAAATACAATCAGTTGATAGTATTGAAAAAGCTAATCAGAGAGTAAAGGTTGATAGTTTAAAAAAGTACTTAAAAGGTTATCCAGTTGCACCTTTTGGAGATACACTTTTATATGTGTTTAACAGAATTGACGGATTTACTCCAAGTGAACGAGCCAATTCTATTAGTAAAAATATCAATGACATTGCAAACTTATTCAAATACAATTCAGACAGTTTTAGATTGGAAAAAAGTGTGAATTCTTATGAACTTTTTTATGTTAATAAAGTTATCATGAGCATCTTATTGGTAGACGCCCTATTCAATAATTCTAATATTGAATCTCTTGTTAACAATAATTTAAACGTCATTAGAACCGCCATTAAGGTTTATAGAGAACTCCATAGTACCTCCAATAAAATCAAACGTATAGGTTTAATCC
>CAMFKK010000079.1 GCA_945957225.1 uncultured Sphingobacteriia bacterium
ACCATTCAATGTTGCAAGGTTAATTTTGCTTTCAAAACAAATACTATGAAACTACTAACTTGTTTAGTCTTTTTAATCGGTCTAATTTCCTGTGCCAACAAGCAGACAATTAAAAACGGTTTCATCTCTTTTACTTCCAATGCAGACAGTACCTATAGCATTCATGGCATTATGGAAGACGGTAGTCAAGAACAGCAGATTACCCACGCCAAGGAATTAGACGCGCATTCCAGTTGGAGTCCAGACGGTAGTCATTTAGTTTTTAGTAGATCAGTGAATGGTAATTATGATATATATATGGCCAAGGCCGATGGTTCTGATGTGCAACGCCTCACTACAGATACGGCTTATGATTTGGTTCCATCCTTCTCACCCGATGGAAAGAAAGTAGTATTTGAAAGTAATCGCACAGGCATTTATCAAATCTTTTCCATGGATACAAATGGGGAACATCAAACACAACTAACATTTTCAGGAGCTGGTACCACTAATTATGGCGGTAAATATTCACCAGATGGAAGAAGCATTGCATTTGCCAGTAACAGAGACAATGATACCAGTGTACACATTAAGTATAACGATATCTATTTGATGAATACAGATGGTTCAAATGTAAAGAGACTAACAACCAAGATGAATAATGAAGCAGGAAGGGCTTGGAGCCCCGATGGTAAACGCATGGTCTTTAGTGCAGTCATTGATAGTGTTGCCCAACTCTTTGTCATGAATGCAGATGGAACTAATCAAACACAGATCACCCATAGCAAGGGGAATCCTCATCCCTTTTCTCCTGGTGCATTATTTCCTGTGTTTAGAGGAGAAGTAACCCCTAGTTGGAGCCCGGATGGTAAACGCATAGCTTTTGCATCGGATCGTGATTTGGACTATCAGATTTATACCATTAACCCAGATGGAACAGATCCAAAGCGGATCACAAAAACAAAGGGTTACCAGCTATCAACAGGCTGGCAACCCCAAGTAAAAAAATAGGTTAGTAAGGAATCTTATTATTAAACCAAGTCTTATCATCCTTTGCCAAAACAGGATTTGCTGGACCACCATAAGGCGTAATTTGTCCTGGCTGTGTAGGAATAGATTTTAAGAATTCAATAATCTCGTAACGTTCTGCTTCCGTAAACAATCGGCCTATTACGCCGGGACCTTTTACATTTTCAAAACTATGACCCGCGTTTGAATTACCTTCCAGCTTGGTGTTAAACAAAAACACACCAGAAGTAGCAGCTGTGCTAATCCCCACTTTCAGAGGATCGAATTGACTATTCACATAAAAAGTCTGTGACCTTTCTTTTGCAGGTGATAACAACTCATACAAATTGGGAACAGAAGCATTGTGTAAGAAAGGACCAATGGCCCAAGAACCATCGCGCGGAGCGGCTTTATATCTTCCAAAAGGAATCTTAGCAGCAGCCAGTCTTTCCAATGATTGATAACCATAAGCGTCTAATGTTTCTTCAGGTGTAAATCCAGCTTTCTTTAAAGAATAACCCATCATGGCACCTTCTACTACTTGAAAGAACTGGGTAGGTGTTACTTTTTCTTTTCCACCAAAAATGCTTTTCAAGTGTTTTGTTTCAACTACGGCATTGGTATCAAGTGCAATACTTTTTAAGTTGGCTGGATCTGTACCAACATATCCCTGTGGTACTAGCGCATTCTCAATCATGCGTTTGTCTTGTTCTCTTGGCTCACTCCACCTATGCGGATAAGTACTATGGCAAGAAGCGCAATTGGTGGTAAAGAGTTTGGCACCTCTTGCTGCTTTGGCTTCATCTATTTTACCCAATACTTCTTGCGGCCATTGTGGTGGCGCCAACCTGCGCAACATTTGTTCAATTTGAGCAAGCCATCTTACATCAACCGTTGATATATTATAATTAGCTGGATTGCCTTTAGATGTTAAATCGTATCGTGCAAATACACCAAGGGCTTCGCTATAATTGCGTGTTAAAGGGTTTGGTGAAACACCACTCCATTCTACCCAAGCAGATTGAGAAGAGTTCCATACAAAGGGAGGTTTTACTGGTGCTCTATCAATAGTAATATTATCAAAAATGCCTGTATGGATTCCCAAAAAGGCGTTGGCAATTCCACCAAAAGCATCTACCCTTCCAGGTCCATTTTCTTGTTTAGAGAAAAGAATCTTGTTGATCCAACTTTTTGCAATGTCTACATCCTCGTTCAATCTTTTGCGCAAATCGGCTTCGTCTACTTTTGCTTTTTTGCCAATCTCTGCTACCATTTCTTTAAAAGCGCTTTCGTCTTTTTGAACATGGTCTAATGCACCAGATAATTTTTTTAACCAAGGCACTAATTGCAAGGCGCTGGCATTGCCACCATCAATACGAATATTGGTTCCGTTATAATTGATTTGATTGGTATGACAAGCTGCGCAAGTAAGACCTGCATACACGCCTTTAAAAGGACCGTCTTTTACTTCAGACTTAGCAATACCTACAGGAAGTTCATCAGGGTTTTTGGGATGACCAGCCGGCTCTCTCAAAAATCCAAATTGATTGGTCATAGCAGGTGAATTAATCAAAGCCTTTGTTTCCGGATCTTTTAAAGCCAAATAAATATCATAAGACAATAAAGCCGAACCTTGAGGAGCCCAATAGTATTCAGCACGGTCATCGGCAGACCAGCCTTGGTTCAAATAAACCGTTTTGCTGCTGTCTGTTTTGTTAGCTGTATCGGTTTTTGTTTGCGGACCACTACAGTAAACTGCGGTCATAATCACCGCAAGCAATAGGGCCATTGTTAGTATTTGTTTCATATAAAGGGAGTTGTTTTAACTATTATAAATAAACGGTTGCACCAATTCTATACACATGAATCTTGTTGGTAAAATTGGGGCCCCAATATGCGTTTAGTTTTAGTTTATTGGGTTTGACAATCTTATTAAAATTCAATTCACCCGTCCAATAAGTGGTCCAATTGCCATTGCTATTTAAGAAGGATGGTGTGGGATTTACAAATAAGAAAGTGCTACTGTTAAAGGAATAACTGGCATTCAATTGTAAGCCAATGCCATTGCTAGTGGTTTTCAAAGCATCGGGAATTAAGTTGGTCTGGGCCTTTGTTTGATGCACATAACTAATACCAGGAAACAAGGCCAATTGTTTTGACACCACATACCCCAAGACCAATCCACCAGCTACCGACCAACTGCTAGAACCCAAGCCTTTTTCAAAAGACCCTGTTGGAATACTAATGTCTAAAAAAGGCGCAACAGCAATTAAAGAGGGACTAACATTTCTTTTAACCACATTAAAGTATCGGAGTCTTAGATCTCCCAATCCAGAAGCAGAACCCTTGCTATTGTAGAGTAAGGGAACTTCAAACAGAAAGAGGTTATTGGGATTAAAAGCGTACTGCACATTGGCTCTTACACCATATAAGTTATTGGATGAAGAACTTTGCCATTCTAAATTGGCATTGATTTGGGTATATAAGTTAGACGGTTTAGAAGGGTCTATCTGTGTTGTTGGTTTGGCCACCTGAGCAATTGTTTGAGCATTCAGAGACCATGTATTAAAAATCAAAAACACAAAACAGGCCAATAATTGGTGGGCAAATTGAAAACGGTCCATGGTGGAGCGCAGGGTAGTAAACAAGTTCACTGGGGCTAAATTTATATTAAGAAAAATTATGCTGCAATTTCCTATTAGACGCTGGCAATAGATGTAACAAAATCCTCTTTTAATAGTAGTAAATCTGCTTGGGATAGCAGGAAAATTGCTATAATCAGCGGTTTATTCCTTTATATCTGCAGTCCACTCCTTTTTCATTGTTGCAGCAGCAAGTGCATTGTAGCATTGTTCTGTAAACATTCATTATCCCATACAACTAACAAACATGAAAAAACTAACACTGCTCCTAAACATTGCGCTGCTGACCATTGGTTTGCAAGCTGCAGCCCAAACTGAAATCCCAAAAGGCTTTGAAAAAGCTAGCATTGTTCTAAGTGATGGAACTACCCTAGAAGGATATGCCAAAGACCAAATGCGTAAACAAGCTTCCATTCAATTTTTCAATCCAACCACGGGAAAGAAAACCAGTTATGACGCCAATAGCCTGAATAGCATTAGTATTAATGAGAACAAATGGATCTGCCTTCAGGGCGATTTTTTTAAACAACTCAACAATAGCCAACCCATCTTGTTACAAAAATGCAGCGATGTTTCTGGCAAGCCCATGTTCAACGGCGTAGAAACCGTAATTAGTGCTGGCAGCCAAGGCAAGATTGATGACCAATTCCAATACCATAGCAATACCAACCATTTAATCCCCGTTTCCAATAAGAAGGGGTAATCCAATCATCCAATATGAAACAACCAATCATTTTAATAGTTGCCCTATTCCTAGGGCTAAGCTTTACCCAGGCCCAGAAAGCCACCCTAACCCAAACCATTAAGGGAGTAGTCATAGACCAACAATCGGGCAACCCATTGCGCAATGCAACCCTAGTAGTAGAGGGTAGCATTCCGGCTATTAGTAGTAATACAGATAGCCAAGGTGTTTTTAAACTTATGGGCGTACCCATTGGAAGGCAAAATATTCGCACCACATTGGTGGGGTATGAAAATGCCAGCAGTGCCAATATAGAAGTAACATCTTCTAAAGAAGTTGTACTAGAAATCAAACTCAAAGAAAAGATTAGCCTGCTCAAAGAAGTAGTGGTAACCAGTGGCAAACAAAAGAATCGCGCTTTAAATGAAGCAGCGGTGGTGAGTGCGCGTCAGTTGAGTATGGATGAAGCTGTTCGTTATTCTGGTACGCGCAATGACCCCAGCCGTATGGCACAGAACTTTGCAGGCGTGAGTGGTACCAATGACGCGCGTAATGATATTGTGATCCGCGGAAACTCTCCAACAGGTGTGCTTTGGCGCATGGATGGAATTGATATTCCCAACCCCAATCACTTTGGAACACTGGGCTCTACCGGCGGACCTGTAACCATTCTGAATACCAATATGCTCAAGAACTCAGACTTTATTACCAGTGCTTTTCCAGCACAATATGGGAATGCATTGGCGGGGGTATTTGACCTAAGAATGCGCAATGGAAACAATGAAAAATACGAGTACCTGGGACAGATGGGATTCAATGGATTTGAATTTGGTGCAGAGGGACCCTTTAGCAAAAACAGCAAGTCAAGTTTCTTGGTCAATTATCGTTATTCTTTGGTAGCAGCCATTCAGAAATTGGGATTAAATGTGGGCACGGGCAGCGCCACGCCTTATTATCAAGACGCTTCTTTTAAACTGCATTTTGTAACCAAGAAATCAGGTACCATTGACATTTTTGGATTGGGTGGAGAGAGTCATATAAATTTTCCACCTGACTCATCAGATAATTTGTACACCAATAATGATGGCAAGTTGCGTAATAGCAATACCAAATCATTAACAGGTGTCATTGGCGCCACGCATACTTATTTCTTTAACCCACGCACTTCTGGAAAATTAACGTTAGCCATTTCTGCTTTTCAGTCTAAGTACAATGAAGAAATTATAGAAACAGGCAAGCCCGACAAACCCGCTTATGTAGTCTTGAACAAACAGACAAAGATTTCTATTGGTTATAATTTTAACCAGAAGATCAATGCACAAAATCAAATTAGTGCGGGTCTGTTGACCGATGTGAATTTGCTCAATCTGCAAAAAGAGTATTTACCCAATGGATCAACTGTTTTAACCACACTCACCAATGCCCAAAATACCGCAACGCTCACAAGAGGTTTTGGAAATTGGATGCATAGATTCAACAATCAGTTAAGCACTAACCTAGGTGTGTACGCACAATGGTTTAGTTTAAATAATAGTGTTGCGGTAGAACCGCGATGGAATTTGAAATACCAATTCCAACCCAACCAATCGCTTTCATTGGGTGCGGGTTTACATAGTCAAACCCAACCACTGGATGTATATTTTTATCAGAGCACCAATGGAGCAGGTCAGACCGTACTATCCAATAAGGACCTGGGTTTTGTAAGAAGTTTACACGGAGTGATGGGCTACGATATTAATTTTAGCAGCAACCTCCGATTCAAGACAGAAGTCTATGCACAGTATATCTATGACGCCGCCACTGAAAGCGTACCCAGTTCATTTAGTATGTTGAATGCTGGTGCAGGATTTGCCTTTCCAGAAAAATTCTATTTGCAAAACCAAGGAAAGGGAACCAATTATGGCGTTGAATTTACCTTAGAAAAATTCTTGAATAAGGGATTCTATTATCTGGTAACTGGATCCTTGTTTGAATCTAAATACAAAGGCTCAGACCAAGTATTGCGCAATACGGCTTTCAATAGTAATTATGTATTTAATCTCTTGGGTGGTAAAGAATGGAAGTTATCTAAGCTCAATAGTTTTGGCATAGACACTAAGTTTGCTATTGCAGGTGGACAACGCTATACCCCATTTGATATTCCAGCATCTCAAGCTGCAGGGTTTGTGATCTATCAAGAAGACAAAGCCTTTAGTTTGCAAAACGATACCTATCTGCGTTGGGACTTAAAATTCTCATTTACCCGCAACGGACCAAAAGCAACACAGAAATGGTATATAGATTTTCAAAACCTAACCAATCATAAAAACATCTTTGTTAGAACCTTGAATCCAAGTACAGGACAAATTAAAGAGATCAATCAAATTGGATTCTTCCCCAATATCAATTACCAAATTACTTTTTAACCCCCCATTCAAGACCCGGTTTCCAAGTCCGGGTCTTGTCTTATCTTTAAAGAATCAATTATACAGGTGCACAATAAGGTAATTTTTTACAACCCAAAAATTGGGTTTGACGACCGCAAGCTCATGGCATTGATGATTCCATTATTGGCCCTGTTGATTCCTTTTGTATTTTTTGGACTGCGTTTACACAGACAGCCCTATTTTAATTACAAAATCTATATCACAACTTTAATTACCACTTCAGCCGTTTGGATAGGCAATAGGTATATTATGATCTGGTCAAGAACAAAATATCCCTTGTATGAAGAAACAAAGACAAGACTTAAGTTTCAAACAGTGATCATGTTGTTCTTTACGTTTTTCTCTACCAATATGTTGGGATGGTCATTAAAAGGTTACTGTGATTTTGAAGACCCCAATTTTCCTGGGAGGTCATTGGGCGATATTTTATTTAACAGCAATAGTGCTTCCCTGTTTAGCACATTGGCTGTTGCGGCTATTTATGAGAGTTATTATTTTATGAGTGAACTCAAGCATAGCGTAGAAGAAAAAGAAATGCTGAAAAGAGAAAGCCTGATGGCGCAGTTGAATGCGTTGAAAACACAGGTGAACCCGCATTTTCTCTTTAATAATTTGAATACGCTTTGTTCCATCATTCCAGAAAATCCCAAACAAGCTGTGGCATTTGTACAAGAGTTATCAAAAGTATATCGGCATATTTTGGAAGTAAAGGATGAGACTTCTATTCCACTAAGAGAAGAGATGGAAGTCTTGCAGGCCTATGCTTTTTTATTGCAAACCCGTTTTGGTGAAAACCTACAAATTGAGATTAAGGTACCAGCAAAAAATATGGAAGACAAAGTAGTACCGCTATCCTTACAGCTATTAATGGAGAACGCCATTAAACACAATATTGTATCACAAGACAGACCGCTGCAGATCTTGGTAACGGTAAAGGATGGAAAATTAATGGTGGCCAATAATTTGCAAAAGAAAAACCAACTCATAGAATCTACCGGCATTGGTCTCAACAATATTCGCAACCGTTATAAAATGCTCACTAGCCAAACGGTAGAAGTAATAGAACTAGCAGAATCCTTTTCCGTATCCATTCCCCTAATTGCTTAAACATGCGGATCATCATCATAGAAGACGAAGCTCCCGCAGCCAATCGATTGGTGAAACTCATTCAATCGCTGCGCGATGATGTAGAGATTGTCAAGCGTCTAGACAGTGTAGAGTCTTCCGTGAATTATTTTAAAACATCGCCGCAGGCAGATTTGATTTTCATGGATATTCAATTGGCCGATGGTTTGAGTTTTCAAATTTTTGAATCCGTACAAATTCATACGCCCATTATTTTTACAACGGCGTTTGATCAATACACACTCAAAGCATTTAAAGTAAATAGCATTGATTATTTGCTCAAACCCATTGATGAGAAAGAATTAGAGAAAGCCCTTGATAAATATCAGCAGCTACACCAATCAAGCAGTGTAGGCATTTCTGATAAAGTGCTTCAATTGGTAGAACAACTGAATCAAATAAAATACAAGGAGCGGATTCTGATTAAACGCGGGCAGCAAATGGGTTTTATTAAAACAGAGCAGTTGGCTTATGGCTACGCCGATGGTAAATTGTGTTTTGCCGTAGACCTTAGTGGCAACAAGCATTTGTTAGAATGCAATCTCTCTCAATTAGAAGAACAGCTCCAACCCAAAAGGTTTTTCCGCATCAATAGAAACCTGTTGGTGAATATAGACAGCATACAAAAAGTGCATACCTGGTTGGGCGGAAGATTAAAACTAGAACTGATGCCAAGCACGGCTGTTGAAACCGTGGTCTCCAGAGAAAGAGTGAATGAATTCAAAGATTGGTTGGGAGACAATTAAGCACCAATACAAGACCCTGTTT
>CAMFKK010000080.1 GCA_945957225.1 uncultured Sphingobacteriia bacterium
GGCTCCGGTCTCGTGGGCTCGGAGATGTGTATAAGAGACAGTTCTAATACCGCATTACAACCCATACAGCAATGCGGAAAAAGTAGGTGGGCAATTCCGTGAAAACTTTCTTCTAGTAATGGAAGCATTCAAAAAAATACAACAACTAATTGGTGTATCAAAGCAACTAAAATAATTGTTGGTATACTTCATCCACTCTTGAAAGTGCAATTACCTGAATGCCATGATTTTTAGGCTGAAAACTTTTTTTATTATATCTAGAAACAATGATCTTTTCAAAGCCTAACTTTTCTGCTTCTGCAATTCTTTGTTCTATTCTATTCACTGCTCTAATTTCTCCATTCAATCCAACTTCTCCTGCAAAACAAATATGACTAGGCAATGGAACGTCTTCATAGGAAGATAGCAAGGCACAGATCACCGCCAAGTCAATACTGGGATCTTCTACTTTTATCCCACCAGCAATATTTACAAATACGTCTTTCATGCCAAATTGAAAGCCGCCTCTTTTTTCTAATACGGCTAATAATAATTGTAACCTGCGTAAATCAAAACCTGTTACGGTGCGCTGTGGTGTGCCATACACGCTTTGTGTTACTAAGGCTTGCACTTCAATTAACAAGGGGCGCATCCCTTCCAGTGTAGCTGCAATGGCAGAACCACTTAATTGTTCTTCTCTTTGTGCAATTAAAATTTCTGAAGGATTTGAAACAATGCGCATGCCTTCACCAGTCATTTCATAAATGCCTAATTCAGCCGTGCTACCAAAACGGTTTTTGAGTGTTCTTAAAATCCGGTAAGCATAATGTCTATCGCCTTCAAATTGCAAAACAGTATCAACCAAATGTTCCAATACTTTTGGTCCAGCAATAGATCCATCTTTGGTAATATGCCCAATGAGAAAAACTGGGGTTCCCGTTTCTTTTGCAAAGCGTTGAAATTCTCCTGCACATTCTCTGATTTGAGAAACAGATCCTGCAGAAGAATCTATTAAGTTGGATTGTAGGGTTTGAATAGAATCTACAATCACCATCTGGGGTTTTAATTTTTTGATTTCCTGGAAGATGGTAGCGGTGGAAGTTTCTGTGAGTAAATAAAATTGTTCGTTGTCAATATTTAATCTGTCCGCGCGCATTTTTATTTGCTGCTCACTTTCTTCACCACTAATATAAAGTACCGATGCTTGTTTCATTAACAAGCCAATCTGCAAAAACAAAGTGCTTTTACCTATCCCTGGTTCACCCGCCACAAGGATAATACTACCAGGCACAATCCCACCACCCAAAACTCTGTTCAATTCAGAGTCCATACTGTCAATGCGTTTTTCTTCCTTGCTCACTACTTGATTAAGTGCAATGGTTTTGACTGCTCTCTTGTCATTGTGATAAGAGTCCCATTCTATTTCTTTTTGATTGCCCTTGTCAATGATTTCTTCTACCAATGTGTTCCATTCATTGCAAGAAGGACATTTTCCCAACCATTTGGCAGATTCGTAGCCACAATTGCTACAGAAAAACGCTTTTTTAATCTTACTCATTGCCGTAAAGGTAGGGGTAGAAAGCTGTTTAATGGGGATCAAGGGAATGTAAAACCGAAAAGATTTCAGGCAATTTTGAAAGGTAAAAGGGTCAACATTGCTGCTGACCCTTTTTACTTACTAACCCATTAAATTCTTCCACTAAATTACAATAATGGGTCAGATGGCAAAATAATTTTTTGGTTAATAACCGGTTATGCGCATCCTAAAATTCACCACAAACAAGCAAAAAAACTCCTAATGAATGGGTTTTGAATAGGTTAAAACATAGCACATTAATTGTATTTGTTTATTGGATTTTTTTGAAGACAGAAAAGAATGTTTAAACAGTAAATAAATCATAAAAAAAGGGAAGTATTTTTTAGGATAATATATAATCAATAATTACATGTGTTAAAATGGTCAAAATAGTATGTAAAAAAAAAATCAATATGGGGTAAAAAAACACCAAAAAATGACTTGAATGTTAATTTGACCTTAAAAAAAGATTAAAAAAGTTAATGAAATCTAAATGATGAGCAGCTTTTTCGTTATTTGTGCGGTCATCAGAATTGACAAAAGGTTAACAAACCCAAAAAAGACAACATGAGAAAAAAACTGCTACTCAGTTTTTGCGCATGGATTTTTGCATTAATTGCAGGTCTTGCACAAACAACTACTGTTACTGGTAAAGTAACAGATGACAAAGGAAAACCCATTGAAGGGGCTGCCGTAGTTGAGAAAAAAAGCAAAGGTGGTACTGCCACTGATGCAAACGGTGTTTTCAAATTGACAGTTAAACCAGGTGCCATTTTGGTGATTTCTGGAACTGGCTTTGAAAAAAGAGAAGTTGCCGCCACTGAAGCTGGGAACGTTTCTTTGAAAACCGCAGATGAGAACCTAAGTGAAGTGGTAGTAACCGCCTTGGGTATCAAACGTGAAAAGAAAGCCTTGGGATACGCTGTATCTTCTGTAGGTAAAAAAGACTTGGAATTACGTCCAGAAGGTGACCTTGGTCGCGTTTTGAGTGGTAAAGCTCCTGGTGTGAATATTGGTGCAACCAGCGGTCTGTCTGGTTCTGGTACCAACATTGTCATTCGTGGTGTGAATACCATTAATGGTAGTTCACAACCTTTGTTTGTAGTAGATGGTGTGCCTTTTGATGGTGGTACCAATACACAAGCTTCTTTTGTTTATGGTAACCAAACTTCTTCTCGTTTCTTGGATTTGGATCCAAACAACATTGAGAGTGTTGACGTATTAAAAGGATTGAGCGCTACTACCATGTATGGTGAGTTGGGTAGAAACGGTGTAATCTTGGTAACTACCAAAAATGGTGCTACTCAGAAAGCTCGTAAGAAAACTGAAATCACTGTATCTCAGTCTTTGTTTACAAACTCAGTTGCCAACCTACCAGAATATAACGAAAGTTATGGTGGTGGTTTTGACTTGAGCTTGGGTCTGGCTTTCTTCTCTAACTGGGGAGCTAAATTTACCAATCCAGCTGCTACAGTTCCACATCCTTATGATCGTAATGCTGATATGAGAGCAGCTTTTCCTGAATTTGTAGGTAAAACATATGAGTACAAGTATTACAATAGCGTACCTAGATTCTTTAGAACTGGAACAGTAAGTAATACTTCTGTAAACGTTGCTGGTACAACTGGCATTGTTAACTATAATGCCAACTTTGGTTATTTAGATGATCAAGGTTTTGTAAACGGTAATGGTTTGAACAGAAACACTTTTGGTTTGGGTGGTAGCGCAAAGCTTACCAACAAAGTAACCGTGAGTGGTACTTTCAACTATGTAAATACTGATCAAAAATCTCCTCCAACTTCTACCAGCTTTGGTTCTAGTGCAACTGCTACCTCTGTATTCGGAGACGTAATGTACACACCTACTGCTGTAGATTTGATGGGTCTTCCTTGGGAAAACCCATTGACTCATGGACACGTGTACTATCGTAATGGTAACGATATCCAAAACCCAATCTGGACCACACATAACGCCTTCACTCAAGATAAAGTAAGCCGTGCTTATGGTAACTTACAAGTGCGTTATGAAGTATTAAAAGGATTGAACTTGAGCTATCGCGTAGGTTTTGATAACTATTCTGAGTTCCAAATGTATGCTCAGAACAAAGGTGGTCAACAATATGCAACAGGTATCTACCGTACTTCTGCTGGTAGCAACAATATCTGGGACCACACTGCATTGGCATCTTACAAAACAGATATCAACAGCAGCTGGGACTTGAACGTAGATGCGGGTGTTAACTCTAGGGAAAACACTTATTCTCAAACTGGTACTTTGAGCAAAGACCAACTAGTGTATGGTTTGTTGGATCATACCAACTTTATCACTCACGATATTGTATCTGAGAATGGTTCTGATTTGGACTATAAAGTTAAATCACAGTCAATTGGTGCTTTTGCTTCTGCTACATTTGGTTACAACCAATATTTGTATTTGAACGTAGGTGGACGTAATAGCTGGACTTCTACTTTGGAAAAAGCTAACCGTAGCATTTTCTATCCTAGTGCTAGCGTTTCATTTGTACCAACTTCAGCAATTCCTGCTTTACAGAATAACAAATACATCAATTATTTGAAAGTACGTTTGGGGTATGCTACTTCTGCTGGTTTCCCTGATCCTTATCAGACAAGACCTGTATTGGGTATTTCAACTCGTACTTTCTTAGACAGGGCAAGTACTCCTGTAAACGTGAATGCAATCAGCAATTTCTTGCCTAACCCAGATTTAAAGCCTGAGTTACAAACAGAATTTGAAGCGGGTATTGATGGTAAATTCTTCAAAAACCGCTTGACCTTAGATTTGACTTTGTACAACAGGATTTCTAAAAATCAATTGTTGAACAGAGATTTGGATCCTTCAACTGGTTATACTGGTATTAGAATCAATGCAGGACAGGTTTCTAACAAAGGTGTGGAAATGGGTCTTGGATATGCATTTGTTCAAACCAAGGATTGGAACTGGAAAGTAGATGCCTTATGGACACTCAACAGAAGCATGGTTTCTGATATTCCTTCTGACTTGAAAGAGATTGTTTATGCTGGTTATACCACTTTGGGCAACTTTGCCATCAACGGTCAACCTCTTGGCGTAATCAAAGGATATTATTGGGA
This sequence comes from uncultured Sphingobacteriia bacterium, assembly GCA_945957225.1. Lineage (GTDB taxonomy): Bacteria > Bacteroidota > Bacteroidia > Chitinophagales > Chitinophagaceae > Sediminibacterium. The sequence goes on from CAMFKK010000080.1 coordinate 4,666, forward strand.
GCGTGAAGCCAAAACTGGTCAGCGTATTGTAAGCCCAACTGGTGACTATGTTTCTTCTCAGAACATTGGTATCATAGGTGACCCAACTCCTATGTACAAATTGACTGGTATCTCAAACCTTTCTTATAAAGGATTAAGCTTCCGCATGCAGTGGGAATACACTTGCGGTGGTTCATTCTACTCTTCAACAGCGCGTTCTTTGATTGCTCGTGGTGTTACAAAAGATACTGAATTTGACCGTGCAGCTCCTTACTTATTACCAGGTGTTGACGCAAACGGAAATCCAAACAGGGTTCAGACTTCTGCTACACAAGCATTCTTTAACAACGGATTTGGTCCTGATGAATCAGGTATGTTTGACGCAACCTTGATCCGTTTGAGAGAATTGTCTTTGGCTTATAGCCTGCCTGAAAAGTTATTGGCAAAAACACCATTTGGTGGAGTGTCATTCACATTGTCTGGAACCAATCTCTGGTACAATGCTCCTAACTTTCCTAAATACACACATTTTGACCCAGAAACCAATGGTTTGGGTGTGAGTAATGGTAAGGGCTTGGAGTTCATTACTGGACCTTCTTCACGTAGAATTGGTGCAAGCTTGAGAATCACCTTCTAATAACAACTAAATTTTAGTAAAATGAGATATTCGAAAATTATTATCTGCCTAGGATTACTAGTTGCCACGTTGGGAGCTTGTAATAAAAAACTGGACAGCTTATTGGAAAACCCCAACGCACCATCACCAACAACAGCGGACGTTGACCTTTCTTTGAACCAGATTCAATTGGCCTTTAGAGGTTTTTACGGAACTGCTTCAACCTTGGGTGCGGAACTATCCCGTCAACAAGCATGGTTTGGACCAATCTATGCCAATGGTTATAGCCCAGGAACCTTTGATGGTTTGTGGAGCTCTGCTTATTCCAATATTTTTGTAAATGCTGACGCGATGATTCCTGTGGCAACTGCCCAGAAAAAATTCATCCAGTCTGGTATTGCCAAAGTGTTGAAAGCATATACCTTGGGTACCTTGGTTGATCAATTTGGCGATATTCCTTATACAGAAGCAGTTCTAGGTGCGGCTAATACCAATCCTAAAATTGACAAAGGAGCTGATGTTTATGTAAAAACTTTGGCTTTGTTGGATGACGCGATTGCTGATTTCAACAAAACTGGTGCTGGTGCTGGTCCTACCAATGACTTGTTCTATGGTGGTTCTGTAGCAAACTGGAAAAAAGCAGCAAAGTCTTTGAAATTGAAATTCTTGATGAACACAAGATTGGTAGATGCTTCTGCTTCTGCTAAAATTGCAGCTTTGATTACTGAGAATGATTTGGTAACCACTGATGCTCAGGATTTCAACTTTAAATATGGTACCAATAACTCTTCTCCTGATAGCCGTCACCCTAAATATGCGGGAAATTACTCTGCAACAGGTTCTGTTGGGGAATATTTAAGTACATATTTCATGGACTTAGTGGTAAAAGAAAAAACAGGAACTGTTTCTACTTTGGATCCACGTAGAAGGTATTATTTCTATCGTCAGAATACCAACTATGTAAACGTAAACGAAACCACTTTAACCTGTGCATTCGTTGCAAACCCTGCACACTATCCTGCTAATATGCCTTTCTGCTTGGTAGGTGGTAACTCTGGCTATTGGGGTAGGGACCACGGTGATAACTCTGGTACTCCTCCCGATGGTGAATTTAGAACAACTTATGGTGTTTATCCTGCTGGTGGCGAATTTGACGCAAGTACTGGTGGTAAAGTTAAATTGGTAATGGGTGGCCGTGGTGCTGGTGTTGATCCAATCTGGAACTCTTCTTTCACTTATTTTGTGGAAGCTGAAGCTGCTTTGAAATTGGGTATCACTGCTGGCGGAACTGCTAGAGCTTTGTTAAGCAAAGCCTTGTATGCTTCTATTAATAAAGTAGTTGGTTTCCCTGCCTCTATTGGTTATACTTTGAGTGCCTCTCAACAAGCATTGGTTCCTACCACTGCTCAAATTGACACTTATGTAAACTTTGTATTGGCTCAGTATGATGCTGCTACCACTGATGACGCTCGTTTGAATATCATCATGAAGGAATACTATATTGCTGCTTGGGGTAATGGTGTAGAAACCTATAACTCTTACAGAAGAACTGGTAAGCCTGATAATATCCAATTAGTAGTTACTACTGCTAGTCCTGGTGTTTTCATGAGGTCTTTCACTTATCCTTCAGTGTATATGAACAGAAACTTGAATGCACCTACTCAGAAAACTCCTGGTGTTGCTGCAAACAAAGTATTCTGGGATAATAACCCTGATAATTTCATCAAATAAAATACAGCAATCATGAAGAAAATCCTAAACATATTCAGTGTTGCAGCAATACTACTGTTTGCTGTTTCCTGTAAAAAAGCCGAAAACTCCAATCCTTTGTCCGATGTGGCAAATTTTGGAAAAGGTGCCTATATTACTTTAGCTAGTAATATTAATCTGAACCTAAACTATGCTCAAATAGCTACTTCTAAAGTAGGTGTTAAAGTAAACCAATACAACAACGGAAACGATGTTGACAAAATCAAGGTTTATGTGGTACAAGGTGCTAATGCTAACCCAACTGCATGGAAATTGGTGAAAACCGTTACCTATGCTGGTGAGGGTACAGAATTAAGCGCTACTGGTACTGAAGTTGCTACTGCATTGGGTGTTGCACCTGCTGCATTGACTCCAGGTAATTTCTACACTTTTTACAATCAGGTAATTACCAAAAGTGGTGAGACCTATGATATCAGCAACATTAACAGTGCACTAGAAAGTGGATCTTTCTATGGTGTGTGTTTCCGTTGGACTGCTTCTGTGGTTTGTCCTTTTGTGGCTCCAATGGCTGGTACTTATAAAGTAATTCAGGATGACTGGGTTGACTGGTCTCCTGGTGACTTGGTACAAGTAACCGATGGTCCTGGTGCCAACCAATTGAATCTGAGTAAAGTATGGCCTAACCCATCATATGGTAATATTGGTGCCAATCCTTTAGTAATCACTGTAGATGCTGCAACTGGTAACGTTACTTTACCTGCTGGTTTAATCTGGGCAACTGGATACCCTGGTACAGCATCTACTGGTGCAGGAAGCACTGGTCTAGTATTCTCTTGTACTGGTAGGATCTCTTTGAGTGTCCGCATCTTGTATAATGGTGGAGACCAAGGTTTCAACAAATTGATCTTGCAAAAGCAATAAGCTTTTCATCAATAATCTTAGAAGCCGTCTCGAGAACATCGGGACGGCTTTTTTTTGTATCCATAAAGATTGAATAGAATGGACTATATTTAAATTCAATTTTTAGCATTGCAAAAAACTAGAAAACATATTTTTTTCAATTTTCTATTGGTCAAAATACCACTTCTAGTTCTTTATACACTGTTTTTTACAGTTCAATTATTTTTCAATTTAGACACGCCAAGTATACCAAAATATGGTAAGGCTTCGGTAAATGCCATTACTATTCCTAGTTCGGATATTCAAGGAGTTTCACAAATACATTACCTTGGAAAATCAACAGTTGGTTCAAATCTTAGACTAAACAAACGATATGAGCCTTCTGGATTATATTTAATTTTCACTTCGTTCACAGTTTGTCCTTTATTTTTTAATAGTTCAAAGTGTGAGGCAAGTCTACCAGCCTCACAATATTTAAATGGTGAAATAACAACCATTTTTCTAAGAGGACCTCCCAATAACCTCTTCATTTAACATTTCTTCCAAACAATTTAGCATCAATTAAACACTGACCATGATACAATTCCTTATTAGGAAAGGTATTCCAATGGTATGTATTCAACTTTTTCTTATAATTTATCCCTGTCAATCTCAACAGTTATATCTAAAGGATTTAGTTGACTCAGCCAAGAAGCTGTCTCTTATACACATCTGACGCTGCCGACGACTAGTCGAGTGTGGGTG
>CAMFKK010000081.1 GCA_945957225.1 uncultured Sphingobacteriia bacterium
CAGGAGCTACTTTGAATCTTCAATCTTATATGGGAATCATCATGAGTACTGGTGTGTCTGTAGCTAACGCAATTTTGATTGTGACAAATGCGGAAACCTTAAGAATTGAATATCAGGATCCTTATAAAGCGGCAATTGTTGCCGCCAGTGTTCGTTTGCGGCCAATCTTGATGACTAGTTTAGCCATGATAGCGGGTATGATACCAATGGCTAGTGGCATAGGAGAAGCAGGAGACCAATCAGGGCCACTTGGTAGAGCAGTAATTGGAGGCTTGATAGCATCCACTTTTGCTGCTTTATTCATAGTGCCCTTAGTATATGCTTGGATACAACAGAAAACCTCATTTAAATCAGTTTCACTTCTACCTGAAAACGAATAATATTAAACCATTTTATATGAAAAATAGTACCCTCATACTTCTTTTTGCTGTTTCATTTTTATATTCCTGTTCTGGGGAAAAAGAAAAAGAGAAACCAGCAAATGCTATAGCCGTTCCTGTCTATCAATATGTACAGGTAGAAAAAGGAGGTGTAGCAACAACCATTAAATTACCTGCCCAATTAGCGGCTTATCAAGAAGTAAGTATTTTCCCAAAAATGAATGGATATGTAAAATCTGTATCTGTTGATATTGGAACAAAAGTTTCAGCTGGTTCTGCATTATTATTATTGGAAGCTCCAGAATTAAATCAAGCAGTGATTCAAGCTAGAGAAAAATATACCAAGGCCAGAGCTGAATATATGAATGGCAAAGAGAGGTATAGAAGATTACTGGAAGCTTCAGAAACGGCTGGTGCCATTTCTCCATTAGATCTTTCTTCTGCAAGGTCTAAAATGGAAGCAGATAGCGCCATTGCCAATGCAGAAAAAGCCAACTGGCAAATGCAAACAACTATGTTGGGTTATTTGAAAGTTGTTGCTCCTTTTAGCGGAATCATTACAGAAAGAAATGTTCATCCCGGTGCTTTAGTAAGTGCTACTTCAAAGGATAAACCATTGTTGGAATTGAAACAGGTAAGTCGTTTGCGTTTGCAAGTGGATGTACCAGAAAATGCATCCTCTAATTTAAAGAATGCTGATACCGTTTCTTTTTTTGTAAGTGCCATGCAGGGAAAAAAAATGACTGGCTTTATTAATAGAAGGTCAAAAAACATTAATGCACAATTCAGAAATGAGCGCATGGAGATTGATGTTGAAAATGAGTCAGGAATACTAGCGCCGGGTATGTATGTTGATGTAATTCTTTATTCAAAAGGTAATAGCAATGCTTTTCGTGTGCCAAAATCTGCTGTAGTTACTTCAACAGAAAGGAAATATGTTTTGATTAAAAGAAATGGCAAGATTCAGAAAATTGATATTAGTACTGGAAATGAATCCTCATCCATGATTGAAATTTTTGGAAATATTAACTCCGAGGATCAAGTGATGATCAATGCCAACGATGAAATTAAAGAGAGTTGAAATAAACGTTGACAAATGAAAAAATGATTTTTTAGAGATATTTCAATATCAATCAACTAGTATGTAGATTAAATAAATTTTTATAGAAGATTCAAATAATAGAGGCTGTCTCAAACTAATGAGACAGCCTCTATACAAAAATGAAAGTATAATTTGGTAGTTAAAATTTAATCTCTTCTTCGTGTTCGTTAAAGAAGCGGAATTCTATAATATGGTAATTGGTATTGGCCTGTGCCTTTAAATCCATCTTGTATTTACGCTTCCACTGCCTGATAATGGGGTTAAACCATCCCTTGGTAAGGTGAGAGTAAACAATGGGGTGTACAGCCAAGGTAAGGCTCTTATGCGCGTGTGTCACCAAATAGTGTAAGCGCTTTTCAATCTCGTCTTCCAGTATCAGGGTAGAAGTAATCTTTCCGGTACCATTACAAGCAGGGCAAACCTCAGAAGTATTGATATTCATTTCTGGGCGCATGCGTTGTCTTGTCACCTGTAATAGACCAAATTTGGAGATGGGCAGTAGGCTATGACGGGCACGGTCGGTTTTCATAAAACCTTCCATGGCTTCTTGCAGTTTGCGCTTATTGTCTGGAAGTTTCATGTCAATAAAGTCAATGACAATGATGCCTCCAATATCACGCAAGCGCAATTGTCTTGCAATCTCTTCTGCTGCTTCTAAATTGGTTTCAAGGGCATTCTCTTCTTGGTTATTGCTCACACTTTTATAACCACTATTTACGTCAATGACATGTAGGGCCTCAGTATGTTCAATAATCAAATAAGCGCCACTAGGTAGGTTTACTGTTTTGCCAAAAGCCGATTTAACCTGTTTGGTAATGCCAAAATGATCAAAGATGGCACCAGGGCTATTATGCATAGTAACAATCTCTGCTTTTTCTGGAGCAATCCTTTGTAAATAAACCCTTGTTTCCGTATAAATATTCTTGTCATTTACCACAATCCTATTAAAATCGGCACTGAGTAAATCTCTGAGAATACTAGTAGTCTTGTTCTGTTCGCTCATGATTTTGGCGGGAGCAACAGCACCTTTGAGATTGGTCTGTATGGTTTCCCAAATAGCCACCAGGCTCAACATATCTTGGTGTAATTCTGCAGTTGTTTTACCTTCTGCAGCAGTACGGACAATGACCCCAAAATTCTTTGGCCTTATGGCTTCTACAATTTTGTGTAGGCGCTTTCTTTCTTCAGAGCTATGGATTTTTTTTGAAACGGCTACAATCTCATTAAATGGAGTAACTACCACAAACCTTCCGGGCAAGGATAATTCACAACTTAGTCTTGGCCCCTTGGCGGCAATAGGTTCTTTTAAGATTTGAACCAATACATTGGGTTTGCCATTGAGTACTTCATTGATCTTTCCCGTTTTTACAATCTCGGGTTCAGATTGAAATTTGGCAAAATCAAATCCATGTTCCTCTTTATCGTTCATGGCAATCTGCGTGAACTTTATAATAGAACGTGCATATGGACTCAAGTCAGTATAATGTAGAAATGCGTCTTTCTCAAACCCAACGTCTACAAAGGCAGCATTGAGTCCGGGAATCAGCTTTTTCACTTTTCCCAAGTAGAGGTCGCCAACGGCAAAACTAGCGTCTGCTTTTTCATTATGCAGTTCCACCAATTTCTTGTCTTCCAACAATGCAATTTCAACGCCTGTTGGGGCAACATTAATAATTAATTCTTTGTTCACGAATGGCAACTTTTAGATACAAAATAGTTGGCCGCATAGCAGCATACAACAATACACTAAATCCGTAACACCACCACCAAAAGGAAGGAAAAGGTAAAAGTTGCAGCGTAGGAAAGGTGGTTGGCTAAATCCAGACAAGTGTGAAAACCCCGTTCAATCCCGAATGTTCGGAACGGAACGGGGTTTGTATCATAGTAAAATCAAGAACTATTTGTTCTTTTTCTTATGACGATTCTTTCTTAAACGTTTTTTTCTCTTGTGCGTCGCAATCTTATGACGCTTTCTCTTCTTACCACAAGGCATGTCCAAGTAATTTTATAAGTTAAAAAATAAATGCTATTTGCGCAATTCGCTAATACGCTTATCCAGTGCGGTTTTGGCTTCAGGAATCTTTACTAATTCCTTGGCCCGCTGATACCATTTTATGGCACTTGCTTTATCGCCCTTCAACTCGTAACATTCAGCAAGGTTAAATATTGCTTCCAGATTTTCTGGCTGTTTTTGCAGCACAGTGTTAAATCTCTCAATGGCTTTGTCATATTGACCACTTTTCTTTCCTCCCATTCCCAATACCATTTGACCATAGAGATTCTCTGGATGCTCCTGAACCACTTTTCTTACCTCTAAAATTCCCTGCATAGGATTGTCAGAGATATTGCCAAACATATAGCAAATACCCAATCCAATCTTGGTGGAATCATTGGCAGGATTAATGACCAGTGCCTTGTCTAAAAGATCTTTTGCGTTCTCACCCAACCAGTGTTGCATGGCAGGATCAGCCTCTGTTAATAGGTTCTCTAAAAACAGTTGGGCGGCAAAGGTGAGGCTTTTTTCAGAATTTTCCAACTTCGCTGCTTCAGAACTATAATATGCGTAGGGTTCAAAGATTCTGGCAGAGTCTGACCAGAACCTAGCCAGCTGGTGATAAAGGTGTATTTTTTGGTCTTTAACATCGCCCCGCACAACTGCCTGTTCCAATAAGGCAAGGCGCTGAACCTGTTCTGGGTTTATGCGTTGTTTGGCTTTTGCCAATAAATCTTCAGTAGTAACTCCATGATTATGAGTGTCTTGTGTAGCGGGTGTGGCGGTAGTGCTGGTTTTGGGTGTGTCTGTACTTGTGCCAAAATAGATTATGACAATGAGTAAGACCCCGCTCAAAATGAGGAGCCATTGTTGTTTCTTCATGCAAAAATTTCAGCAAAGTTAGTCTGACTTACGCTTGCTTTTAACTTCACTAACAAATTCTTTTGCAGGCTTAAAAGCAGGAATAAAATGCTCAGGAATCTCAACAGCTACATTTTTTTTGATATTTCTTCCAATCTTGGCAGCTCTTTTCTTGGTGATAAAACTTCCAAAACCTCTGATATAGATGTTTTGTCCGTTTGCCAAGCTGTCTTTGACTTCTTTGAACATGGTTTCTAAAGTAACAAGAACATCCACTTTTGGAATGCCTGTCTTGTCCGATATTTGATTGATGAGATCTGATTTTCTCATAGAAAAGGCTTTTGATTGTGGGTTATAGTCTAAAATAAGCTAAAATATCCGGTATCTGCAAGAAAGATAGCTTAAAATTTATAGACGTTATCAATTGATTGATAAATGGTTCAATCAATTGATTTGACGGTGAATCAAGGGTTTACACATAAGAAAACATGCAAAAGACCAAATTCCTGTATTTTCAAGGCTCATGAAACAAGTATTTACTAAAAACCTCATGCATTGGCACCAAACCAGTAACCATCGGCAAATGCCCTGGAAGGGTGAAAAAGACGCTTATAAGATTTGGCTGAGTGAAATTATTTTGCAACAGACCAGGGTGGAGCAGGGCTGGAATTATTATGAACGCTTTATTTTAAACTATCCCAATATAGCTGCTTTGGCTGCAGCCAAGGACCAGGATGTTTTCAAATTATGGGAAGGATTAGGTTATTATAATAGGTGTAAAAACCTCTTGCATACCGCTAGAGTCATTGTAAAAGATTATGATGGTCAATTCCCCAAAGACTATGAAACCATTTTATCTCTGAAAGGAATTGGGCCCTATACTGCTGCTGCCATAGCCAGTTTTGCTTTTGAATTGCCTTATGCCGTGGTGGATGGGAATGTATTTAGGGTACTCTCTAGGTATTTTAATATAGCAGATGCCATTGATGGAACAATTGGAAAAATGAAGTTTACCCAGTTGGCCCAAGAAGTCTTGGATACAGATCAGCCAGGGATGTATAACCAAGCCATTATGGATTTTGGCGCAACGGTTTGTAAGCCATTTGCACCAAGTTGTAGCATCTGCCCTATGCAAAAAAACTGCAAAGCCTTTGCTAAGGGTCTGGTGAATGAATTGCCCGTAAAAGAGAAAAAATTGCTCAAGCGCAAACGCTGGTTTAATTATTTCTTTTTTGAATATGGCGCTCAAATCTATATACACCAACGTGCCCTGGGCGATATCTGGGCCAATCTCCACGAATTTTATCTGGTAGAATCTCCTGATCAGGTGGTTTGGAACAATGAAACAGTTTTGGAATTGTTACAAGACCAGCTAGGGATAAAAACAGCAGTTGTAAAATCGGTCTCTGAGCTATTGCTTCAACAATTAACCCATCAACAAATCAAAGCCCGATTTATCCGGGTGGAGCTTTCTAAAAAGCCTGCTTTGCTGACTAAAGGACAATGGGTAGACAAGCAATCTGTTAACCATTTAGCCTTTCCAAAAATCATCCTTCATTGGATGGAGCAAGCCATGCCATTAGACAAATAGGTTTTTTAACAGGCCTGTTAATTTATCAACAGAGGATTCTTTTGTTTCTTAAAAAGGGGTATTTTTAAGAACAGTAAGATTTGGACGAACCTAAAAAATTATTTTATGAGGGGAGTTAACAGAGTCATGTTGATAGGAAATCTTGGAAAAGAACCAGATGTGCAACATTTGGAAGGAAATATTAGTGTTGCTAAATTTCCACTAGCCACCACGGAAACCTACAAAGACCGTTCTGGCAAACTGATCTCACAAACAGAATGGCATACCGTTGTGCTTTGGAGGGGTTTGGCTGAATTAGCCCAAAAATACCTGCACAAAGGTTCATTGATTTATGTAGAAGGTAGGTTAAGAACCCGGAGTTGGGAAGACAAGGACGGGAATAAAAAATTTGCCACAGAAGTGGTGGGCGATAATTTAATCATGTTAGACAAGCGTTCGGAGGGATCCGGTCATGGGGGAGAGGGATTAGAAGGTTATCATGGAGATGATTTACCTCCAATTGGGGACCCTTCTGAGAACCTACCATTTTAAGTTTAGAATTGATACTTTTGCAATAACTGGTTAGACTGGTCTAGCCCATTTTACATTAAAACAGCTACTTTGGATTATCACTCGGTTTTGAATCAATTTTTGTCAGCACCATTTCTGTCTGCTATACAGGCACAGGGAACTACGGTATTGGTGATGGTATTATTGGTACTGTTATTTTTATCCTTTGTTTTGGCAGGCGCAGAAGTTGCTTTTTTCTCCCTTACTTATAAAGATATAAACCTGCTAAAATCTAAACAGCAACCACCCTATAAACGCGTGGTAGATTTACTAGAAGAACCCAAGACCTTATTGGCTTCCTTATTAATTGCCAATAGTTTTATCAATATAGCCATCATCATCATTTCCAATCTCTTGATTGATGGCATGTTCAATTTTGAAAAATTTGATGCGGTTTGGGTTGAATTTGTGATCAAGGTTATTTCAGTTTCTTTTATCCTGGTCCTGTTTGGAGAAGTCATGCCCAAGGTATTGGCTACCCAAAATAATATTCGTTTTGCCAAAGACTTTGGGGGCATTATACAAGCCGTTTCTTATGCTACTGCTGGTCTAAGCAAAAGATTGGTAAACTTTTCTGATATCATTGAAAAGAAACTAGCCAGAAAAAATCTAGGTTCTTATAGTTTGGAAGAACTAGATCATGCCATTGACTTAACCACCGATAGCACTGCTTCTGAGAATGAAAAAAATATTCTAAAAGGCATTGTGAAGTTTGGCAATATTACGGTGAAGCAGATTATGAAAACTAGGATGGATGTTCATGGTTTGGATCAGGAAATAAGTTTTGGAGAACTGATTGCTTCAGTAAAAGACTTACACTACAGTAGGTTGCCTGTGTACAAAGAAGACCTTGACAATGTGGTGGGTATGATTCATACCAAGGACTTAATTCCTTTTATCAATGAAGCGGATGATTATGCATGGCATACTCATATGCGACAACCGTATTTTGTACACGAGCAAAAATTGATTGAAGATTTGCTTCAAGATTTTCAGTCAAAACGAATTCATTTTGCGGTGGTTGTTGACGAATTTGGAGGCACTAGTGGAATTGTCACTTTAGAAGATATTTTGGAAGAAGTGATTGGAGATATCAAGGATGAGTTTGACGAGGAAGAAACCGGACACAAAAAAATTGATGACTACAATTATATTTTTGAGGGACGCACCATGCTCAATGATGTATGCAAAGTGATGGAACTGCAAGCAGATACATTTGACCAAGTAAAAGGAGAAAGTGATTCTTTAGCAGGATTGGTGTTAGAATTAGCCGGAGAAATTCCACAAGCCGCACAGGTATTGCGTTCTGGCGATTTTGAATTTACTGTTTTGGAATTGGCAAAAAATAGAATCAATAAGATCAAGGTAACCATCAAACAACAGGAAGCCGAATAGCTTTATAAAATCCAATCATGTTTTCTAGTAATCGTATTTTTATTTTGGTGGCAGCTATGGCACTTGTTTTTTTAATAGCCTGTAATTCTGTATTTACACCCAAACCCAATGGTTATTTTAATATTGGATTCCCCAAGAAAAAATATCAGGTTTTTAATCAAGCTGGCTATCCTTATGAATTTGAATATCCAGTCTATGCTCAAATAGTAAAAGACAGTAGTTTTTTTGGAGAAGCCACAGAAAATCCTTGGTGGATCAATATCAATTTTCCAGATTTTAACGGCAAGATTCATATTAGTTATAAAGAGGTGGGCAAGAACAATTTTGACACACTACTCAAACACGCTTATTTTTTAACTGGCAAACATAGTAGTAAGGCTTATTCTATTGAAGATTCCAGTATGAAAACCATGAACGGAATTCATGGGGTAATGTTCTCAGTTGGGGGTGATGTTGCAACCGCCAATCAATTTTTTCTGACCGATTCAACCAAGCATTTTTTACGCGGCGCACTTTATTTTGACGCAGCCCCCAATGCAGATTCATTGGGTATTGTGAACCAGTTTTTATTAGACGATATGAAACACTTGATCAATAGTTTCAAGTGGAAAAACAAGTAGCACTTGGGAATGGCTTGGTTGGTACTAATGCTTGATCCTAGCTGTTTTAATTTTGTCCAGTCCGGGAAAATGTTGTTCTAAGTATTTGTTTCCGTTTTTCATTACAGAATCCT
>CAMFKK010000082.1 GCA_945957225.1 uncultured Sphingobacteriia bacterium
TGTCTCAAATGACTAGTCCTTTAACTGGTCCAGTTGAAGCAGATACGGTCTTGCATTTGGCCAGACAGAAAGAGCGTTTGGGGAATGCCGTTTTTTCCAGTGGTTATATTTCTAGAAATCCTAATGGTGATTTTAAAGCCCACCATTATGATATGAACTTGGTCTATATAGATGCTTTATTAAGACATCTGCAATGGACGGGTGATACGGCTTATGCCAGAGAAGCATGGCCCCTGATACAAAGACATTTGGATTGGGAAAAAAGAAATTTTGATATGGATGGTGATGGCTTGTATGATTCTTATGCAGCCATATGGGCCAGTGATGCATTACAATATAGTGGGGGAGGTGTGACTCATAGTTCGGCCTATAATTATTGGGCCAATTTAATGGCAGCTAAAATAGCGCACATTTTACATCAAGATGGCAAGAGTTATGAGCAAGAAGCCAAGAAGATTTTAAAAGCGGTGAATGAACAACTATGGTTGTCTAAAAAAGGTTGGTATGCTGAATACAGGGACTTATTGGGAAACCAATTGTTGCATGAAGCGGCTGCCTTATGGACCATTTATCATAGTATGGATTCAGAACTCCCTGATCCATTTCAGGCTTACCAAACTATAAAATATATTGATGCACAGATTCCGCATATACCTGTTAGGGCTAATAATTTAGAAGAAGGTCTATTTACCATTTCTACTTCCAATTGGATGCCTTATATCTGGAGTTTGAATGTGGTAGCCATGGCAGAAACCATGCATACGGCTTTGGCACAATGGCAAACAGGTGACCAAGAACAAGCTTTTCTACTTTGGAAATCTGCCTTGATAGAGTCTATGTATTTGGGCAATAGTCCTGGTAACTTGGTACAGGTTTCTTTTTATGATGCAATAAGGGGAGAAACCTATCGGGATTTTGCAGATCCCGTTGCTATGACTGCAAGGTCCTTGGTAGAAGGATTATATGGCATCAACCCCAAAGCATTGGACCACCAGTTATTGATTAAACCAGGTTTTCCCAAACAATGGAATCAAGCAAGTATAGCCTTGCCCGATATTGATTTTTCTTTTACCCGCAAAGCCCAAACAGATCTATACCAGATTCAAAATAAGTTTGTAGCTAAGATGGATCTTTTGTTGAAATTGCCAGTACAAGCATCTGAAATTGAAAAAGTCTTGGTGAACGGAAAGCCAGGTGTATGGGCAATTGATGCCAATGCAGTTGGAAGACCAAGTATAGACATCAAAGCTCCTTACGCAAAATCATATTCCATTCTTATTGAGTGGAAAAAAGCATCCCAACTTCCTGTGTTTGCTGCTCAAAAAACCGCAACAGCTAATGCCTGGTCCTTGACAGTGTCAAATGCTACCATCATGTCAGTAAATGATCCTCAGTCTGTCTTGACCAATAGCCGCCATGATGCAAAATCCATTCATGGAACAATAGCCAGCAGCCCTGGTATGCATAGCTTGTTTTTACAATTAAAAACGGGTAAAATGCAATGGTGGCAACCTATTGATCTTAATGTAGCTGAACCCATTAGTATCAAAGCAATTGATCAGGAACAAAGAAATCAAATTGCTTATCAAATTACCAATAACAGTCTAGACGCTGTTGATGCCCAATTAATGGTCAATGGAAAACCATCGCCCTTGCAAATTCCTTCGCAATCAACCACTGAAACCAAGTTGATCCAAACTGGAGCATTGGTTCCTGGATCCAATCAATTGGTATTGCATTGGAAGGGTAGAACGGTTAAACAAAATCTGTTGAATTGGAATATTGATCAGCCTTTAAAGGGAAAGTTGGAACCACTTGATCTGAGTCCTTATTTGAAAAACAAAGTGAACCAAATTTTTAGAGTACAATATTTGAGTCCAAGACCAACTGTACCAACCTTACAATTACCTACTCAAGGAATTGGAGAATGGACCTATCCTTTAAGAACTGCCAATATTAGTGATAGTGGGTTTAGAAAATCATTAGAAGCTACAGGAAGTATAGTATTGCCACAGGGAATTGTGTTTAAGAGTCCTAGTGATAGTTTGAAAAACAATATTCTCTTTACTTCTAAATGGGATAATTATCCAAATAAAACTAAGGTTCCATTGCAAGGTTCGGCAGCTCATGCTTATTTATTAATGGCAGGATCCACCAATCCCATGCAATCCAGAATGTTGAATGGAATAGTTAGAATTTATTACACCGATGGAACAGCGGATAGTTTGGAGCTAAAAAATCCAGAGAATTGGTGGCCAATAGATCAAGACTATTTAGAAGATGGTTATGCGTTTCAAACCAATGCACCCAAACCCATTCGTATTCATTTAAAAACTGGAAAAGTAGTTTCTGTGTATGATAATAGTATGCAAGCTTTTAATGGTAAGCCCATCAATGGTGGAGCAGCCACGGTCTTAGATCTGCCATTAAACAATGCCAAACAATTGCAGTCATTGGAGTTGGAAACTATTGCAAATGATGTGGTGATTGGCATCATGGCCATTACCCTTTTAAGAAGTGAAGAGTGAAGAGTGAAGAGTGAAGAGTGAAGAGTGAAGAGTGAAAAAAATAGAGTAAGTGAAGTTATAAAAAAACAACCTAGATATTCAACATTCAAAAGTCAAAATTCAACCATGAGATACAATTCAACAATCAAAATGCTATTGCTGGTAATATCTTGCCAACTGATGCTCTTGAAAAGTTTTGCACAAACCAATGTGAAATTACAGGTAGATGGATTTAATGCCAACACCGTCATCAGCAAACATATTTATGGCCATTTTTCAGAACACTTGGGCCGTTGTATCTATGATGGATTTTGGGTGGGTGAAAATTCTGGTATCCAAAACCAGGGAAGAATTAGACTAGACATTGTTGATGCTTTGAAGAAAATTCAAATTCCCAACCTGCGTTGGCCTGGCGGCTGTTTTGCAGATGAATACCATTGGAGAGACGGTATTGGACCAAGAGCCCAAAGACCCAAAATGATCAACACCAATTGGGGGAATGTTACCGAAGACAATAGTTTTGGTACCCACGAGTTTTTAGAGCTCTGCAGCATGCTCAAATGTGATCCTTATATCACGGGCAATGTTGGAAGCGGTACAGTAGAAGAAATGTCTAAATGGGTAGAGTACTTGAATTTTGACGGATTGAGTCCTATGACAGAAATTAGAAAGCAAAATGGAAGAGACAAACCCTGGGGCGTTAAATTCTGGGGTGTGGGTAATGAAAGCTGGGGATGTGGAGGAAATATGACGCCTGAAAGATATGCAGACGAATACAAGCGTTATGCCACATTTGTCAAGAACTATCCCAATGCTAGGATGAATAAGATTGCTGCTGGTCCTAATGTAGCAGACTATAACTGGACAGAAACCATGATGAAAAATGTGAATGCTGGTCAAATGTGGGGTCTTGCCTTGCACCATTATACCCTGCCAACTGGCAATTGGGGAAACAAGGGTTCTGCTACTGCTTTTGATCAGAACGAGTATTTTAATACCATGAAGAATTGTTTGTACATGGAGGAACTAGTAACCAAACATTCCACCATCATGGACAAATACGATGCAGCAAAACGTGTAGCATTGGTGGTAGATGAGTGGGGTATCTGGACCAATGTAGAACCAGGAACCAATCCAGGTTTTCTCTATCAGCAAAATAGCTTGCGCGATGCCCTAGTAGCTGCTACTACTTTAAATATTTTCAATAACCACGCAGATCGCGTGCGCATGGCCAATTTGGCACAAACCATTAATGTATTGCAGGCATTGATTTTGACAGAAGGAAACAAAATGTTGTTAACCCCTACTTACCATGTATTTGATTTGTATAAAGCGCACCAGGACGCCAAATTGTTGCCAGTTAAATTTACCAGTCCTGAATTGGTGAATGGTAAGAACAAAATTCCTGCACTCAACATTTCTGCATCCAAAGACAGTAATCAAGTAGTGCATTTGACACTAGTGAATTTGGATCCTACCAATGCCATGCATATTAATACCGCTTTGAATGAAGTGGATTGGACCAAGGTAGAAGGTCAGGTGTTAACTTCTGCCAAACTTACTGACATAAATAGTTTTACCCAGCCTAATACCGTAAAGCCTGTTGTATTTAATGGAGCTAAGAAAGTTGGAAATGAATTGGTAGTAGACTTGCCTGCACAATCCATTGTTTTATTGACTTTGAAAAAATAACTGATGCAAATTATTTCTCGCATATTGCTTGTTTTTACTGTTGTTTTTTGTTGGACTGATTCTTTAGTAGCCCAAAAAAAAGAAGCACCTGCTTATCTGTTTTCCTACTTTAAGGGAAATGGGGAAGACGGATTACACTTGGCTTATAGTTTAGACGGTCTTAATTGGACCAGTCTAAAAAAAGACAGTTCTTTTCTAAAACCAACTGTAGCTAAAGACAAACTCATGCGGGATCCATGTATCATTCGAGGAAAGGATGGTCAGTTTCATATGGTATGGACTGTGAGTTGGAAAGACAGGGGAATAGGTTATGCCAATTCCAAAGATTTGATTCATTGGTCTGAACAGGTTTTTGTTCCAGTCATGGAAAAAGAAGCCACAGCCAAGAATTGCTGGGCGCCAGAAATTTTTTATGATGATGCCAAAAAGGAATACCTGATTTATTGGGCTACTACCATACCGGGTAGATTTCCAGCAACAGAAAATTTGGGTGATAATAACCACCGCATCTATTACGTAACCACAAAGGATTTTAAAAGCTTTAGTGACACCAAACTCATGTATGACCAAGGGTTTAATGTAATTGATGCTACCATTCAAAAAGTTGGTAAGCAATACCTTATGATTCTTAAGGACGAGACTTTAAAACCTGTTCAAAAGAATCTACGCGTAGCATTCTCTGATCAAGCTACTGGAGGGTATAGTAAACCATCTGAACCTATTACCGGAAACTATTGGGCAGAAGGTCCTACAGCTTTGAAAATTGGCCAGGACTGGATTGTTTATTTTGACAAATACCGTGATCATAAATACGGTGCAGTGGCATCAAAAGACCTGAAACATTGGAGAGATATATCTGATAGTGTTCATTTTCCAAAAGGACTTAGACATGGTACGGTATTAGCCATTAGCCAAGCTGAATTAGCCCTATTAAAAAAAGAGGAAACCAAATTGGATGCTGATCCTGAATGGGCAGCTAAAGTTGGAGCCAAGCTGAAAGGATTAAAAAAGC
This sequence comes from uncultured Sphingobacteriia bacterium, assembly GCA_945957225.1. Lineage (GTDB taxonomy): Bacteria > Bacteroidota > Bacteroidia > Chitinophagales > Chitinophagaceae > Sediminibacterium. The sequence goes on from CAMFKK010000082.1 coordinate 5,212, forward strand.
AACAATTTTGGGTCAATGATTTTGGGGCTAAAGCCGATTCTAATTTTTTGTCTACCAATGCCATTCAAAAAGCCATTGACGCCTGTGCCAAAAATGGGGGAGGTGTGGTTGGTTTCAAAGCTGGTGTGTATCAAACTGGATCCATATTTATAAAAACAGGGGTTACACTCCATATTGATCAAAACGTATTGATTCTTGGAAGCACTGACTTTAAAGATTATCCTGAAATTGATACAAGAATTGCTGGTATAGAAATGAGATGGCCTGCTGCGTTGATCAATATCATTGGTCAAAAAAATGCACAAATCATAGGAAAAGGGATCATCAATGCTAGGGGAAAATTCTGTTGGGATAAATACTGGGCTATGCGCAAAGAGTATGAACCAAAAGGACTACGTTGGATTGTAGACTATGATGCCAAAAGGGTCAGAACCATCTTGGTTCAAAATTCTGAGAATATTGGCATCTCCAATATTACTTTAAAGAATGCCGGTTTCTGGACTGTGCAATTATTGTATTCCACCAAGATTACCGTTGATGGCATTGTGGTTAAAAACAATGAAGACGGCAAGGGACCTAGTACTGATGGTGTTGACGTTGATTCTTCTACATGGGTGCTGATTCAAAATTGTGATATTGATTGTAATGACGATGACTTCTGTTTAAAATCTGGAAGAGACTGGGATGGTCTTCGCGTAAACAAGCCTACGGAATATGTGGTGATTCGCAATTGTATTGCCCGAAAAGGAGGAGGATTGTTAACCTTAGGTAGTGAAACTTCTGGTGGAATTAGACACGTGCTGGCAAAGCATCTACAAGGCTTTGGAACCGGTAATGGTTTGCATATTAAGTCTGCGGTAACCAGAGGTGGGATTGTAGAAGATATTTGGTTTAAAGACATTCAATTAGATAGTGTGGGTAATGTATTTCAGTTTAATATGAACTGGAATCCCAGTTATAGTTATTCTGCACTTCCGGCTGGTTATGATTCTGCTGCCGTTCCTGCTCATTGGAAAACGCTCTTGCATAAAAATGAACCTGCTTCACTAGGCATTCCCGTATTTAGAGATATCCATGTGTCGGGCGTTGTGGCCAATCATTCCAGAAAATTTGTGACTGCTACCGGTCTCAAAGAATCAGCTTTAAGTGGATTTTATTTTGACAATATGCAGATGAATGTTGCTACTCCAGGAGAAATCAAATTTGCAGGAAATTGGAAAATGACCAACCTGAAATTAGTAGCAGCAGATAGTAAAAAACTCTTGGTAGAAAATTCACAAAGCATGAAAATAGATTGATTTAATTCCATCCAAGTACTATGACAATGTCTAAAAAGTTCTATGTTTCATCATCCATTTTATGGCTGCTTACTATTATTGTATTTTCCCAAGCAGCCATCGCGCAACGCGTTATGGAAAAACTCAATAGGGCATTGGTAGTGGTGCCAGATGGAGCAGGAAAATCATTTATCAGCTGGCGTTCCTTAGCAGCTGATCCAGAGACATTGGCCTTTAACCTTTACAGACAAGAAAAGGGTGCCAAGAAAATCAAATGCAATGCATTTCCCATTGCCAAGACCACCAGTTTTCAAGACAGTGGATTAGATACGCTCAAGCAATATGTATATAGCATCACGGCAATTAGCAATGGCAAAGAATCTGAAACCTTGTCTGAATTTGTATTTGCAGCCAATGCAAAAAGATACCTCTCTATTCCTTTACAAACCCCTGTAGGTTATAGCCCCAATGATGCATCTGTTGGAGACTTGGATGGAGACGGTTCTTATGAAATAATTCTGCACCAAACTGGAAGAGGAAGAGACAATGCATCTGCTGGATATTCTGACGCACCTATCTTTCAAGCCTATCATCTAGATGGTAGTTTATTGTGGACTATCAACCTTGGAAAAAATATTAGAGAAGGTGCGCACTATACGCAGTTCATGGTCTATGATTTAGACGGTGACGGGATTGCAGAAGTCTGTATGAAAACCGCTGATGGAACAATTGACGGTTTGGGTAAACCCATTGGGGATTCTACCAAGGACTATAGAAATAAAGATGGAAAAATCTTAGACGGTCCTGAATATTTTACTGTGTTTGATGGTAAAACGGGTGCCGCTCTAGCTACTGTTCCATATCTCCCCGCAAGAGGTGATATTGGTGGCTGGGGTGGAAGAGGAGGCAATGGTGGCAATGACAGAACTGGTAATAGGGTAGATCGTTTTACGGCCTGTGTAGCTTATTTAGATGGGGTTTTACCATCGGTAGTGATGTGTAGGGGTTATTATGGTAGAACTGTTTTAGCTGCCTGGGATTGGCGTGGCGGAAAACTTTCTTCCAGATGGGTATTTGATTCTGAAAATGGCGCCAATCCTTTTTCTGGAATGGGTAATCATAATTTGAGCGTGGCCGATGTGGACGCTGATGGCAAGGATGAAATCATCTTTGGTAGCATGTGTGTAGACGATAATGGTAAGGGTTTGTATAGTACGGGTCTTAGACATGGTGACGCTATTCATGTATCTGATTTGGATCTTTCCAATCCTGGTTTAGAAGTATATGGGGTTCATGAAATTGAAGAAAATACCAAGGGTGCAGGTATTGCCATGTATGATGCTAAAACGGGTAAGATTCTTTGGACTTCTGATCAGGATAAAGACGTGGGAAGAGGTGTTGCAGCTGATATTGATCCTAATTATCCCGGTGCAGAAACTTGGGGTGGTTCTGAAGGATTAAAATCGGCCAAGGGAGAAAGTATTGGCCCTGCACCGCGCAGTGTGAATTTTATTATCCAGTGGGATGGAGAACCCATCTATGAATTATTAAATGGTACCAGTATTGAAAAATGGGACTATACCAATAAACAATTAGTGCGGATGCTAGACGCTAGAGAATATGGATGTGTATCCAATAACGGTAGCAAGTCCAATCCAGTTTTGTCTGCGGATTTGTTGGGTGATTGGAGAGAAGAAGTGATTTATCGCTCGGCGGATAATAAGGAGTTAAGGATTTTTTCTACCAATCTTCCTACTACCTATAAATTTTATGCTTTGATGCAGGACCCACAATATCGCTTAAGCGTAGCCTGGCAAAACGTGGGTTATAATCAACCACCGCATACCAGTTTCTTTATGGGTAATGGCATGCAGCAACCACCAAAACCCAATGCAGTGGAAGTAAAAAGTCAGCCTTCAAAAGTTAAAAAATAAGCATGTTGTTATTGAAAAAATAATAAAAACTCAGTCATGAATAATCATACAATTTCTAAATATTTCTTATTTGTCTTATTTTCTTTGATGGCATTTACCACTGTGCAAGAT
>CAMFKK010000083.1 GCA_945957225.1 uncultured Sphingobacteriia bacterium
CAAAAAACTGGTTTCTCAAATAAAAAGAGGCTGCCCCTTTTGAGACAGCCTCTTGAGTATAGGTAAACCCTACTTAAATAAACTTCAACACCGCATCACCCATAGCAGCTGTTCCCAGAACATTCGCTGTTGCTGTATTAGCGTCAGCAATATCCCTGGTTCTAAAACCTTGTTTTAAAACTTTATCAACCGCACTAATCACCAATTCAGACTCAGTTTTCATACCAAAAGAAATATCCAATAATAGGGCTACAGATAAAATAGAAGCCAAAGGATTCGCAACTCCTTTACCTGTAATATCATGGGCAGAACCATGAATGGGTTCGTAAACACCCGTACCGTCTCCAATAGAAGCAGAAGCTAACATTCCCATAGAACCTGCAATTTGAGAAGCTTCATCGGTTAGAATATCTCCAAAAAGGTTAGCAGTAACTACTACGTCAAACCTAGTAGGGTCTTTGATCAGCATCATAGCCGTGCTATCTACAAATTGGTGCTCCACTTCAACATCAGGATATTCTAAAGCAAGCTTTTGAATTTCTTCTCTCCAAAGACGGCTGGTTTCCAGTACATTGGCTTTATCAACAGAGCAAAGTTTTTTCCTTCGGGTTCTAGCAGCTTCAAAAGCCTTACGGCCAATTCTTTCTACTTCAAAGCGGCTATATACGGCATGGTCAAAAGCAGTATCTCCATTATTTGTTCTACCCTTTTCACCAAAATAAATATCACCCGTTAATTCTCTAAAGAATAAAATATCGGCTCCTTTTAAAATTTCTGGTTTGATGCTTGACGCACTCAATAATTCATCAAATAATTTGATAGGACGCAAATTGGCATATAAGCCCAATTCCTTGCGCATTTTTAACAAGCCTTGTTCTGGTCTTACTTTGGCAGAAGGATCATTGTCATATTTAGGATGTCCAACGGCACCAAACAATACTGCGTCTGACTGTTGCATTTTCTCTAAAGACTCATCTGGCAAAGGATTCCCCGTAGCTTCAATAGCTGCGTGTCCAATCAAAGCTGTGTCATAAGTAAAATGATGGTCAAATTTTTCTGCAATCTTGTCAAGGACTAATTTACCAACAGCAGTTACTTCTTGACCTATTCCGTCTCCGGGTACAATTAAAATATGTTTGTTTGCCATGTTCTTTTGTTTAAAAAATTGAATTAATTCATCATGTTTAACATCTTGGTAGTAGCCTTGATGGCTGATACCGTTTGGTCACTATCCAATCCCCTAGTCTTAAATTCCTTACCATGATTCATCCAAGTGATAATGGTTTCACATAGGGCATCAGATTTACCACCTGGTGGAATATGTACTGTATAATCGGTTAATTGGGGCAATGCAATTTGTTTAATGGCATAGACTTTTTTGAGTGCATTCATAAAGGCATCATACTGACCATCGCCTTGCGCGCTTTCTTCAAAGGAATCACCTTCAATGACTATTCTAAGTGTTACAGAAGGGCGAAGATTTTTAGAATGGGTTAATACATAATTCTCCACCTGTACTTTTTCCTCAATGGTACTACTGTCTAATACATCAGAAATAATATAAGGCAGATCAGCCTGGGTAACCATTTCTTTAAGGTCTCCCAATTCAATGATTCGTTGGGTTACTTTTTTCAGGTCTTCATCGGACAATTGAATCCCCAATTCATTCAGGTTATTTTCAATATTAGCCTTGCCACTTGTTTTGCCCAATGCATATTTTCTTTGACGGCCAAATCTTTCAGGCATTAGGTCATTGAAATACAAATTGTTCTTTTTATCACCATCTGCATGTATTCCAGCTGTTTGGGTAAAAACGTGTTCACCTACAACAGGTTTATTAGATGGAATTCTAATACCAGAAAAGGTTTCTACAATTTTACTTACTGAATACAAAGCCTGTTCATTCACAGATGTTTTAACAGACTTGAGGTTATCGTGCAAAACCGCTACAGCACTTGCAAGCGCAGCATTACCGGCTCGTTCACCCATTCCATTAATGGTCAGGTGAATGCCTTTTGCGCCTGCTTTAACCGCTTCCAATACATTGGCTGTTCCCAAGTCATAGTCATTATGGGCATGAAAATCAAAATGCAAGGAAGGATAGCGTTCTACCAATTGGCTTACAAAATCAGCTACTTCAGAAGGAATCAAAACGCCCAATGTATCGGGCAATAAAACACGCTCAATGGGTTGATCCTTTAAAAAATCTAGGTATTGTAAAACATATTCTTTGGAATGTCGCATTCCATTGCTCCAATCTTCCAAATACACATTACTCTTCAAACCTTTTTCCTTGGCCAGTTTCAAGACTGCTGCTATTTCAGCAAAATGCTGATCTGCGGTTTTCTTGAGCTGATGTGTCAAGTGGTTTAAGGAACCCTTAGTCAATAGATTCATCACTTTGGCTCCGGCTTCCAGCATCCAGTTTACAGATACTTCACCATCTACAAATGTGAGTACTTCCACCCTATCTAAATAACCATTTTCTTGGGCCCATTGCGTAATTTTCTTGACTGCCTGAAATTCCCCTTCGGAAACCCTTGCAGATGCAATTTCAATCCTATCAACCTTTAGGTCAGTTAATAGCAATTTTGCAATGGTTAATTTCTCCGATGCAGAAAACGACACGCCGCTGGTTTGTTCACCATCGCGCAGTGTGGTGTCCATGATTTCTATATGTTGCTGTTCCACTGTTAGCGTTTGTAGACTATTAATAAGCACTTGCTGTTGCAAAAGCCTTGATCTCTTCTTTCATTGCTTGCAGGTAATCAATATCATCAAAACCATTGAGCAAATTGTGTTTCTTATACCCATTAATGGCAAAAGATTCAACGGCACCAGTTGCCAAAATGGTAATGGTTTGTGCTTCTAAGTCTATAGTCAATTCGGCTTTGGGGTCAGCTTCAATAGCTTGGAAAATCTGTTCCAAAAACGGTTCAGAAACCTGAACTGGTAAGATGCCTACATTAATGGCATTCCCTTTAAAGATATCTGCAAAAAAGCTAGACACCACACAACGGAATCCATAATCATAAATGGCCCAAGCTGCGTGTTCGCGGCTAGATCCACTACCAAAATTTTTGCCACCCACTAAGATTTTACCTGAGTAGATAGGATTGTTCAATACAAAATCCAGTTTGGGCGATTCGTCATTATTGTACCTCCAATCACGGAACAGGTTGTCGCCAAAACCTTTACGCTCTGTAGCTTTTAAAAAGCGGGCAGGTATAATTTGGTCAGTATCCACGTTCTCAATGGGCAAAGGCACTGCAGAACTGGTTAATTTGGTGAATTTATCGTAAGCCATATACTAAGATTCTAAAAATTTAAAATGGGGATTAAAGCAATTCTCTTGGGTCAGTTACCACACCTGTTACTGCAGCTGCAGCAGCTACCAGAGGGCTAGCCAACAGCGTGCGGCTACCTGGTCCCTGACGACCTTCAAAATTCCTATTGCTAGTACTTACAGCGTATTTGCCAGCAGGAATTTTATCATCATTCATGGCCAAACAAGCAGAACATCCGGGTTGCCTTAACTGAAATCCAGCTTCAGTAAGAATATCATAAATGCCTTCTTCCTTAATCTGTGCTTCTACAATATGAGAACCTGGTACAATCCAAGCTGTTACATGATCAGCTTTTTTGCGTCCCTTGACAATGCTGGCAAATGCCCTAAAGTCTTCAATTCTACCATTGGTGCAACTTCCAATAAATACATAGTCTACTTTCTTTCCAATCATGGGTTCGCTTTCTTCAAATCCCATATATTTCAGAGACTTGGCATAAGTGGCAACACCACCTTCCAATTCAGTTGCTTTGGGAATGCTTTTAGAAATACCCATTCCCATTCCTGGATTGGTACCGTAAGTAATCATGGGTTCAATATCAGCTGCGTCAAAACTATATTCTTTGTCAAACTGAGCAGCAGCATCGGTATGCAATGTCTTCCAATAAGCCAAAGCCTTGTCCCATGCTTCACCCTTAGGTGCTTTTTCCTTTCCTTTGATATAGTTGAAAGTAGTTTCATCAGGAGCAATCATACCACCCCTGGCTCCCATTTCAATACTCATATTGCAAACCGTCATACGGCCTTCCATGCTCATATTTTCAAAGACGTCACCAGCATATTCCACAAAATAACCGGTAGCACCTGCAGTGGTTAATTGGGCAATGATGAACAATGTCACATCTTTTGGTGTCACCGCCTTACCCAATACGCCATTCACATTGATGCGCATCTTTTTGGGCTTTGGTTGCATGATGCACTGAGAAGACAAGACCATTTCTACTTCTGAAGTACCAATGCCAAAAGCAATGGCTCCAAAAGCGCCATGGGTTGAGGTATGAGAGTCGCCACAAACAATGGTCATACCAGGTTGCGTGATCCCATTTTCAGGTCCCACCACGTGCACAATCCCATTTTTGGGATTACCCAATCCCCAATGTGAAATTCCGTATTTGGCTGAATTGGTTTCCAAGGCTAATAATTGATTAGCGGATAATGGATCTGCAACAGGCAAATGCTGGTTAATGGTGGGGGTATTATGGTCTGCAGTAGCAAATGTGCGCTCAGGAAACAAGACATCAATGCCCCTAGTTTCCAAACCCAAGAATGCAACTGGGCTAGTTACTTCATGAATAAAATGGCGGTCAATAAAAAACACATCGGGTCCGTCTTCAATTTTTCGGATCACATGTGCATCCCATACTTTGTCAAATAAGGTGGTAGGCTGATGGCTCATTATGTAATGAATTTGATGATTGTCTATTGATGTTTCCCTGAGGGTTGACAAATTTAATTGGTTTATTTATGACTTATTTATACTTATTTTGACATTTATTGATACCTTTAAAGTATAATGGAAATCAGACACCTGAGATACTTTCTCACCCTAGCCAAGGAATTGAGTTTTACAAAAGCATCGGAAAAGCTTTTTATAGCACAGCCGCCATTGAGCAGACAGATCAAGGAATTGGAACTGGAATTGGGTACCCCACTTTTTACCAGAAACAATAAAAAAGTAGTTCTAACAGAAGCCGGCAAATTTTATCAAAAAGAAATCAGTCAATTGCTTCAAGAATTGGATAGGATCAACCTCAAGACCCAGAAAATGGGACAGCATATCAGTGGTGAATTTAGGATTGCCTATATCAGTTCCACTTTTTCAGGTGATATTACAGAATTGGTGAAATTTCTATCTTCCAAATATCCTTTTGTCAATTTCAGGTTATATGAAGTTCCAACTGTTGAGCAAGTGATTGGTTTGGAACAGGGCAAGATTGATTTGGGGATTATCAGGGCCCCGCTCTATTCTCCTCAAATTGAAACCAATCTTTGGTTTAGAGATAGCTATTCCTTGGTCTACCATCGTGCCAACGTAACCATTAAATCAGAAAAAGATATTGCCAAACTCAAGGACGAAACCTTTGTATTTTTTAATAAGGAATATGCGCCTTTCTATTTTGATAGCTTGATTGAAATCTGCGCTAAATACGGGTTTGCACCTAAGATTGTGCATGAATCCAATAATATTTCTTCCATTATTCAATTGGTCAAAAATGGACTAGGCATTTCCATAGTACCCACTAATATTGTCAAAAGCCATAATTATCCGGAACTGGGTTTTTTAGAACTCAAGAAACCCAATTTGTATACCGACATCTTATTGGCAACACCAAAAGGAAGTGATTCAGAAATTGCCAGGGAAGCCATTCAATTTTTGCTACAATAAACTTAGACTAAGGCAGCCATGGCGTTTTTTTTGATCATACTAACTTCTTCTGCCGATGCATCAAACACCGAACCAAGATCATGCACTAAGGGATTCTGATAGGTTAATGGATTAGCTTTATCAACCCTTGCAGCACTATGGTATTCACGGGCCTGGGTTGCTGCCGCAATAGCCCCTACATTATGACTTCTAAGTCCACAGCCAGGCATGATGATGATCCTATCTCCGGCTTGCTGCATCAGCCCCTTCAATATATCTAGCGCATCAATGGCCGCCCTTTTTCCACCACTGGTAAGGATGCGTTCAAAACCTGCATCAATGGCCGTTTCCAATGAAACTTCTAAATTAGGAGAAAGGTCAAAAGCCTTATTCAGTGTTGCTTTCATGGGATATGCCCAGTCAACAAACCGTTTGCAAAGTTCTGCATCCAAAGTACCATCTAGCTGTTGCGCACCAATAGAAATACCATCACAACCAATTTGTTTACAAAACAAAATATCCTGCTTGATACTTTCAATTTCGTCAGGGCTATAATAGTAATAACCACCTCTAGGACGGATAATGGGATATAATTTAATGTCCAATAACTTCCTTGCTTGCATTAAAACCCCTGGCGCAGGAGTTGTTCCTCCTTCGGTTGGATTGCCGCAGAGTTCCACCCTACCTGCTCCACCAGCTTGCGCATTCAAACAACTTTCTAAATTAAAGGCACATACTTCTATTAAAACATTTCCAGACATGCATACTATTTGGAATGAAGTTACAAAAAGACCAGCTTTAGACTAGAAATCCCCTTAGAATCAAGACCAGTTTGGTAACTTTGGTACTACCAATCCACCAAGGATGGCAATTAAAGTTTTGCTACTTAACAGATGAATATTCAAGAAGCCTTAGCCCAGATTCTTCCAAAAGAACAAATCAAAGCCAGCATCAGCGATAGGTATAGTTATGCCAGCGATGCTAGTTTTTATTATTTGGTACCGCAAGCCGTGGTTCAACCAGAAAATATAGCAGCAGTCAAAGCCCTATTTCAATTCTCTCATGAAAAAAATATTCCCATGGTTTTTAGAACCGGGGGAACCAGTTTATCGGGACAAGCAATTACAGATGGCATCTTGGTAGACTTGAGTAGGTATTGGCAGGGCGCTACTGTAATGGAGAATGGGAATTATGTGCAAGTACAACCAGGTATCATTGGAGGCCAAGTCAATCAATTACTCAAAAAATATGGCAGAAAAATTGGGCCAGACCCAGCTTCTATCAATGCGGCCATGATGGGCGGCATTTTGTCTAACAATTCAAGCGGCATGTGTTGTGGTGTTGTACAGAATGCCTACCATACCGTCAAGTCAATGGCATTTATGCTGCCCGATGGCAGTTATTTCAATTCAGCCATTACATCGGATTATCAAAGATTTGAAAAGGAACAACCCACTATCTTTCAGGGAATTCTTGATTTACAATCCAGACTGAAAAACAATACCCATTTGGTTGAACAGATTCGTAGAAAATACCAATTAAAAAACACGGTGGGTTATGGCTTGAACGCTTTTCTGGATTACGAGCACCCACTAGACATATTGATTCACTTGTTAATTGGTGCAGAAGGCACATTGGCATTTATTGCAGAAGCAGTTTTGGAAACCTTACCAGACCTAGCTTTCAAGTCAACTGCCATGCTCTATTTTGAAAATCCATTAAACGCTTGCAATGCCATTGCTGGATTAAAAGAATCCGGTGCTGCAGCATTGGAACTGATGGATAGAGCGGCATTGCGTTCCATTGAACAAAATCCCTATGCTCCCGAAGCCATTAAAAGTCTTCCAGAAAATGCAACTGCCATATTGTGTGAATACCATGCTGCTAGCAAGGAACAATTAGCGGATTTAATGGTAGTAGCCAAACCCGTGCTAGACGGTTTAGAAACAGTTTTACCTTATTCGTTTAGTACAGACCCAACACAGCAAGCAAAATATTGGAAACTACGTAAGGGAATGTATACTTCAGTAGCTGCAGCTAGGGAAAAGGGCAGCACGGTTTTATTAGAAGATATTGCCTTTCCGGTAGAGTTATTAGGACCCGCCGTATTGGAGGTTCAGGAACTCATGATCAAACACGGCTTTCACAATGGAATCATATTTGGACATGCCAAAGAGGGCAATTTACATTTTGTGATTTCACAATCTTTTAATCAGCCCTCAGATGTTGAAGCCTATGAATTACTGGCCAAAGATATTGCTGTCTTGGTCTTGGAGAAATACAAGGGCTCTTTAAAAGCAGAACATGGAACAGGCAGACAGATTGCCCCCTTTATTGCAGACGAATGGGGTGAGGAAGCTTTTCAAATCATGAAAGCATTAAAAGCTTTAGTTGACCCACACCAGCTCTTGAATCCAGGCGTTATTATTAATGAGGACAAGGACTGTCATGTCAAAAATTTGAAGACGCTCCCTGTAGTGGAAGAAGAGGTAGACAAATGTATTGAATGTGGCTACTGTGAACACCGATGCCCTAGCAGGGAATTCACTATGACTCCTAGAAGGCGAATAGTTGTTAGAAGGGCTTTACAGCGATTGGCAAAAGAAAATAATACAGATACCTATCAACAATTACTCAAAGAATACCAATTTGACGGACTAGACACTTGTGCAGTAGATGGGCTATGTGCATTAGAATGTCCAGTAGATATTAATACCGGAGAACTGGTCAAAAGATTGCGGAGAGAAAATCATTCCACCAATGCCAATGCAATGGCCGTCCTAGTGGCCAAACATTTTGGCAAAGT
>CAMFKK010000084.1 GCA_945957225.1 uncultured Sphingobacteriia bacterium
GAATCAGAAAAAAATGGTACAAGCTGCTGACAAAAACGATATTGTTTTTGCCATAGGGCCAGCAGGTACTGGTAAAACCTATACAGCCGTTGCGTTGGCTGTTAGGGCACTAAAAAACAAATTAGTTAAGAAAATCATTCTTACAAGACCTGCTGTTGAAGCTGGTGAAAGTTTGGGTTTTTTACCTGGTGATTTAAAGGAAAAGATTGATCCTTACTTGCGTCCTTTATATGATGCATTAGATGATATGATACCTGCCGATAAACTAGGCTATTATATGAGTACTAGAACCATTGAAATAGCCCCTCTTGCCTATATGCGAGGCAGGACCTTAGACAATGCTTTTATTATACTAGATGAGGCACAAAACACCAATGACCTTCAATTAAAGATGTTTTTAACCAGGATTGGTGCCAATGCCAAAGCCATTATTACTGGTGACCCCACCCAAGTGGATTTGCCTAGAAATATGCGTAGTGGATTAGAAAAGTCTACTAGAATCTTAAAAAATGTAGATGGTATTGCCCATATTGAGTTAAATGAGGAAGATGTTGTGCGTCACCGATTGGTAAAAGCCATTATCAAGGCCTACGAGAAAGAAAAGGAAAGAGAAGAACAAGAATACGGTCATTCTCCCCAACGATAAGGATTCAAAAAGAAAGCGGCAATTGCCGCTTTCTTGCTTTATAGAGCTATCTATAGCACAATTTTGAGGGGTTTTGAACGTTTAGGGGGTTAGATAACTGGGCGTTTTTAAGTTAAATTTGCCCAAAACCTGTTTATTGCAAATGCAGTAAATCAGTGAAAACAGACGATCAATGAAAAAAACACTCCTTTCCGCAATGGCTTGTTGCTTGATAATCCAATATGGAATTGCACAAGTAGCACCCAATACCAGTAATAGACCAAGAACATCCACTCCTGGTTCAGTGTCAGGGGGCGGAGATAACGTTTTCCCCTCTTTTGGCTTTGCCGGAATTGGTATCCAAACGCCTGGCGCGCCATTGGAAATAAAAAGAGGGGCTGGCAATGTGCGCAACAAAAATATTTTATTGAAGTTAAGTAATCAATGGGCTGAAAATGGCCAGAATGAACCCAGTATAATGTTCTCTAATGGAAATATCACTGATCCAAAAAATGTAAGCTATTGGACCATAGGAGCTAGGGTTTCTGGAGACAATACATTAAAAACACCACAGACCTTTAAAATCAGTTATAAATCTCCATCAGATGCCGTAGAAAAGGAGTTTTTCTCAGTTGACTCTTATGAAGGCAGAGTGAAAATTGGTGATGTACAAACCCAATATGATGGATACAAATTATTTGTAGAACAAGGTATCTTAACGGAAAAAGTAAAAGTTGCGGTAAAAGATAGCAAAGATTGGTATGACAATGTATTTGACTACGATTACAAATTGATGTCTTTAAAGAAACTAGAACAATTTATTCAGGATAACAAGCACCTTCCTGATATGCCAACCACTTCTGAAGTCATGAATGATGGTTTGGATTTGGGCAAAATGAATGGTTTATTATTAAAGAAAGTAGAGGAACTTACCCTTCACCTGATTAACCAACAAAAGGAAATTGAAGAACTGAAAACACAAGTAAAAAAACTAGCTGCTCCCAGTTCTTCAAAACATTAAATCATTAGTGACCTAAAATTTCATGCCCCATTTTATCGCGCTTGGTTTGCAAGTACTTTTCATTGTGAGCATTAGGGATAGTTTCAATAGCTACTGTCTCTACTATTTCAATACCATAGCCTTTTAAACCAGCCCTTTTTCTGGGGTTATTACTCATCAACTTCAATTTGGTAGCTTTTAGGCTACGCAAAATTTGAGCACCAACACCATAATCCCGCTCGTCCATACCAAAACCCAAATGTAGGTTGGCTTCCACGGTATCCATTCCCTCTTCTTGCAGTTTATAGGCTTTTAGTTTGTTGATTAATCCAATCCCTCTTCCCTCTTGATTCATATATAGGATAATCCCTTTACCTTCTTGCTGTACCATTTTCAAAGCACAGTGCAATTGCTCGCCACAATCGCAACGCAGGCTACCTAAAATATCTCCTGTAAAACAACTGCTATGCACCCTTGCTAAAACGGGTTCATCAATTTCCCATTCTCCTTTAATTAAGGCCAAATGTTCTGCACCTGTTGTTTTTTCTCTAAACGCAACCAAATTAAAATCCCCGTATTGGGTTGGCATTTCTACTCTAACCAATTCTTCAATTAATGAATCAGATTTTAAACGAAAGTCAATTAAGTCCTTGATAGAAATAATCTTCAGGTTGAATTTTTTGGCAATCTCCAACAATTGGGGCAACCTTGCCATGGTACCGTCTTCATTCATAACTTCTACCAATACACCAGCTGGCTCAAATCCTGCCAATCTTGCTAAGTCAATGGTAGCTTCTGTATGACCTGTTCTACGCAAAACACCACCGGTTTTGGCAATCAATGGAAAAATATGCCCAGGTCTACCTAAATCAGAAGCTTTGGTATCTGGATGAATTAAAGCCAAAACAGTCTTGGACCTATCTTGGGCAGATATTCCTGTTGTGGTACCTTGTCCAATCAAGTCTACAGAAACGGTAAAAGCTGTTTCATGAAGCGAGGTATTTGACCTAACCATGGGCTCCAATTCCAATTCTTTGCATCGCTTTTCTGACAAAGCAGCGCAAATTAGCCCCCTTCCCTCTTTGCTCATAAAGTTGATTACTTCTGGAGTAGCATGTCTTGCTGCAACAATAAAGTCACCCTCATTTTCACGATCCTCATCGTCCACCACAATCACCAATTGACCATTTTTAATGGCTTCAATGGCATCTTCAATCCTATCTAGCATAAAAAACAATTAGACTGCAAAACTACGATAGGCAAACGGATAATCTGCTTGTAAAGCGTGTTTACACATCAATTATTTTAAGATTCTTAAAAATAAATACATACAAATAATATTTTATTAGAATATATATATTTATTAAGGGATCTCATTAAAAGAGTAGGGTTCAACTCAATTGAACATCTAGGAAGAGGTTAAAAACCAAAAAAATAATGAACCAAACGCTGCATCCCAAGCTCAGAGTTATAAACAAAAAGAGAACATTTTGTTAAAGGGGAGGGCTTGTTAACCTAAAATTTATGTAATAATACGTGTTAGTTTACAATTTTAACACCATATTTGCAGCTTTAAATCTGCAATATATGTTAAATCTGAAGAGAATTTTGCTTGGCGCGATGGCTTATTTAATAGCCGTTTCCGCAATGGCACAGGTTACCAATGGTTCCATTACCGGTACCATACGTGATGCAAAAACTGGCCCATTGGGTGGTGCATCTGTAGAAGCGGTTCACGAACCTTCCGGAACCAAGTACAAAACTGTTTCTGCAACTACAGGTAGGTTTAACCTACCAGGTCTTCGTATTGGTGGACCATACAAAATTACAGTTAGTTATGTAGGTCTTAAAACAGAAACAGTATCTGATGTATTCATTCAATTGGGTGAACCAAGTGTGATTGACGTAGCTTTAGCTGATGCAAATGCACAGTTACAAGAAGTGGTGGTTACTGGTGCCAGAAAAGGTGCTTTGATTTCTAAAGACAGAAAAGGTACTGGTACCAATATCAACAAGCGTTTACTCTCTTCTTTACCAACTTTGTCTAGAAGCATCACTGATTTTACCAAAATGACTCCTCAGTCTAATGGTACTTCTTTTGGTGGTCAAGATAACAGGGCTATCAACTTTACACTGGATGGTTCTGTATTCAACAATAGTTTTGGTTTGCAAGCTTTAAATGGTAGCCAAACCAACTCTACCCCTATTTCATTAGACGCCATTGAAGAAATTCAAGTAAACGTTTCTCCTTATAACTTAAGGGACGCAGGTTTTACTGGTGCAAGTATCAACGCAGTAACAAAGTCTGGTACCAATACTTTCCATGGTACTGGTTTTTACAATAACAGAAATGAAGGACTTGTTGGTACCAAAGCTGGTGCTCAAGGAAAGCAAGATGTTGTAACCACTGCTTTTGATGTAAAGCAATTTGGTGGTAGCTTGGGTGGTGCTATCATTAAGAATAAATTGTTTTTCTTCTTGAGTTATGAAGGTGAAAGAAGAACTGATCCAGGTACCAGCTTTGTTGCTAGTACAGGAAGCAATAGTGGCGGTAACGTAACACGCGTTAAAACTTCTGATTTGGATGCTATTTCTACTTTCTTGCAAACCAAATTCAACTATAACCCAGGTGCATACCAAGATTATCCTTTTTTAACAACAAGTGACAAAGGTCTTGCTCGTATTGACTGGAACATCAATGACAAACACAAATTCAGTGTTCGTTACAACTATTTAAAGTCTAAAAAAGATATTAGTATCAGTAACTCAGGTTCTTTGGGTGGTGCTAGAAATAGTATCAATGCCATGAGCTTTGCAAATACTGCTTATGAAATCAATAATGACTTGTACTCTGTGATTGGTCAATTGAATAGCCGTTTTAGCAGCAAATTGAATAATGAAATCATCTTTGGTTATACTGCCAATAGAGATTATAGAGCTGTTAAAGGTGGCGATTTCCCAACCGTAGATATTCAAGATGGTAATAGTCAAACTTATATGACTTTTGGTAATGATCCATTCACACCAAATAACAAATTGAATACTGACACTTGGCAGTTCTCAGATAACCTAACTTTCTATGGTGGCAAACACACTGTGCAAGCAGGTATTAGCTATGAAAGTTTTGATTATTTGAATGGATTTACAGCCCAAATCAATGGTATTTATACCTTTAATACCTTGGCTGACTTTTATACTTCTGCAAATGCATATTTGGCAAACCCTGCCATGACAACCAATCCAGTTGCATTAAAATATACTTCTGCCTTTAGTAATTTACCAGGCGGTGCCGTTTGGTATGCTACCACAAAAGCAAGAAATATTGGTGCATACATTCAGGACGAAGTTGAATTGGAGAAAAATTTTAACCTGACTTATGGTGTTCGTTTAGAAGTACCCTATTTTGTTGGAGAAGGATATGCCAACCCTCAAGTGGATGGTTATAGCTTCCTGAATGAAATGGGACAAACTACTAAATTGAGTACTTCTAAATTGCCTACTGCAAAATTAATGGTGAGTCCAAGAATTGGATTTAACTATGATATAAACGGAGATAAACGTATTCAAGTTAGAGGTGGTGCAGGTTTGTTTACTGGTCGTCCTCCATTTGTATTTATCAGCAACCAAGTTGGTAATAATGGTGTATTAAACGGAAGTATCAACCAAACATCAGCAACTGGTACTACTAGCATTCCTTTTAGACCAACAACCCCATCTTCTGCTCCAGCAGGATTTGTTCCAAACCCATTGGTTCCAGCTCCTTCCTACAATATTGCTACCACAGAAGAAGGATTCCGTTTTCCTAAGGTTTTCCGTTCTAACTTAGCTGTTGACTATAAAATCTACAAAGACGTTGTAGTTGGTGGTGAGTTGGTATTTACACAAGCTATCAATAGCATTTTCTATTATAATGCAAATCTTACTAAGCCTGTAGGAACCTTCAATGGTCCAGATCAGCGTGTACGTTATGCCAACCCTAATGCCATTTCTGGTGGTGTAGCTACTTTGAATACTGGCGCTTCTGCTATTAGAATCAACCCTAATATTACGGATGCAACTGTGATGAAGAGCGGTTCTTATGGTGGTTCTATGACTGCTACCATTAAAATTGAGAAACCATTAAGAGCTAAAGGATTTGGCTGGATGGTAGCTTATAACTTTGGTAGTGCCAAAGACTATATCAACCCTGGATCAATTGCATCAAGCAGCTGGACAGGAAACCGTTCAGTAAATGGTAACAACCGTCCGGATATTGCTTTCTCTGATTATGATTTGAGAAATCGTGTAATTGCCAATATCAACTATCGCACTGAAATTGGTAAAAACGCAGCAGTACAGTTTTCAATCTTTAGTGAAACCAAGAACTGGGGTAGGGTTACATATACCTATTCTGGAGACATGAATGGTGATGGTGTACAAGGTAATGACCTAATGTATATTCCAAGAAACCAATCTGAAATGAACTTCCAACAATATTCTATTGGTTCTGGTGCTACTGCTCAAACCTTTACTGTTCAAATGCAAAAAGATGCGTTTGAAGCTTATATTAACCAAGATGACTACCTGAAGAGAAATAGAGGTTCTTATGTTGAGCGCAATGGAGGTTTAATGCCTTATTTGACTAGGATTGACGCTTCTGCTGTGGTAGAATTATTTACTGCTGGCAAAAACAGACATACCATTCAATTACGTGCTGATATCTTTAATATTGGTAACATGATTGATCACAATGCTGGTGTTAGCTATGTAGTGAACAATAGCTCTTTGTTAAACTTCAGAGGTCTAGATGCAAATGGTCTTCCTTTGTACAGGTTTAATACTGTCAACAATGCATTGGTGTATAGCACTTACCGTAAAGGTGTATTTACTTCAGATGTATGGCAAGCCCAATTGGGTGTTCGTTATATTTTCTAAGAGCATCACTTCAAAATATAAAAAAAGACCTCGAAAATTTCGAGGTCTTTTTTTATGCTTTACTTTCTCCTTCTCTTCACTATAATACATTGTCCGTTCTTCACTCTTCTCTCTTCACACTTCACTCTTCACTCTTCACCCCCCATCCCCATTTTAAAAAGGCTGGAAATGCTAGCCCCCAAGTAGCAACATCATGTTTTCCGCCTTCTATCAAATGGTATTCAATATGTTCCTGGGTATAACCCTTTGCTTTTAATTCAACAATCAAGTCAAGTGTATCATCAATAGAATCAATAATCCCATTTTTATTCCTATCTGCAGTCTCGTCTAAACTGCCACATTGCAAATAAAAACGCAACCATGGATAAAAATCAGCTTTCCTAATTTGCAAGTGCATAAGCCTATCTTTTTCATCATCATACCCTTCATCATAGGCTTTTTTTCTCCACCAAAGTGATCCGCTAAATACGGCTACTCTATTAAATTGATTGGGCTGGTTCCAAACAATATCCAAAGCACTTAGTGCTCCCAATGAAAAACCAGCAAAAGATTTGTCCTTAAAAGAAGGCATTTTTAATTCCTTTCTTAAAAAAGGAATCAATTCGTCAAATATAAATTTGGCATACAAACCAGCTTTAGCTCCTCTCCCTTCAAAATCTGGGGAATAAGCGGTACCATATTCCATTTTTCTATTAGATCCACAATGAATACCTACAACAATTAGGGGTTCAATTTGGGTATGTTCCCAGAGTTCATTTAAGATATTTCCAAAAGACATGGTTTTTAAATCTTGTCCATCATTGACCAATAATAGACTATAATGGATGGAGGCATCTATGTCTTTGGGGGAATAGATATCCAATACCACTTCTCTTTCTAAATAATCGGAATAAAGTTGATATTCTTGGATTTCCAGTTTTTTATAACAGGGACTCAGTTGGCTGGTTGGCATTTCCAAAAATAAGGACTGGCTAGAATTTTAAGTTTAAAATATTTGAATTCTCCTTTCTTATTACCCATTTTGAAACCATGTTTTAAAATTTGGCCGAGTTTCAGTAAATTGAATCTCTTAAATCAGAATCCCTAAAATTAAAGCAATGAAAAAAATAGGCGTGTTGTTTGGGCAAGAAAGAAGTTTCCCAATGGCTTTTGTGGAACGAGTTAATGAAAAAAAAATCCCAGGTATCATTGCAGAACCTGTGCGTATTGATAAAGTAATGCAAGGCGAAGCCAGTGACTACGCTGTAATCATTGATAGAATTAGCCAAGACGTTCCTTTTTATAGAGCTTATTTAAAAAATGCCGCTATTTGTGGAACTGCAGTAATCAACAATCCATTTTGGTGGAGTGCAGATGAAAAATTTTTTAATAATTGCTTGGCAACAAAAATCAATGTGCCAGTTCCTAAAACGGTGATTTTACCTTCCAGAGAATTACCCGCTGATACCTCAGATCAGTCCTTTAGTAACCTTTCTTATCCTCTAGATTGGGAACAAATTTTTAGCTATGTAGGTTTTCCTGCATATATGAAACCCTTTGCTGGTGGTGGTTGGAAAAATGTTTATCGATTAGAGGATAAAGCAGATTTTTTTGAAAAACATGGTGAAACGGGGCAATTGGTGATGCTATTGCAAGAAGAAATTGTGTTTGAAGAATATTATCGTTGTTATTGTATTGGAGGTAAACATGTAAGGATCATGAGTTATGAACCAAGAAACCCCCATCATTTGCGATATGCTGCAGACTTTGCCCCATCGGCAGAAAAGTTGAAAATGATGGAGGATATTGTACTCAGAATTAATGCTTATCTAGGCTATGATTTTAATACGGTAGAATTGGCACTTAGAGACGGAATCCCCTATGCTATTGACTTCTGCAACCCAGCTCCGGATGCTGATATAAAAAGTGTTGGGCAAGCCAATTTTGATT
>CAMFKK010000085.1 GCA_945957225.1 uncultured Sphingobacteriia bacterium
GAACTAAACGCCACCAAGGATAAATTCTTTTCCATTATTGCTCATGACCTCATGAGTCCATTTAATACTTTAATTGGATTTAGTAGTTTACTAAACAGACAAACTGCTAAAAATGATATGGCGGGAGTTGCCAAAAGTGCCAAGTTGATGCATGATGCAGCGGAAAAAACTAGGGAGCTTTTAAAGAATTTGTTAGAATGGTCTCAAACACAAACTGGAAGAATCCAATTTAACCCAGAACCTATTGATCTGCCAAATACCGTTCTGGAAGTAATGGATTTATTCAAGGAAACAGCAGAACAGAAAGGTATAGAAATGAAAATGGAGCTTTTTAACAAGGGTATGATTACTGCTGATAAGTATATGCTTAGCACCATTTTAAGGAACCTGATATCCAACGCTATTAAATACACTTATTCTGGTGGATTAATTCAAATATCCGCAGAAGAAAAAGAAAAGGAATGGTTGTTCCAAATACAAGATAATGGAGTTGGTATGGAACCAGCAATTTCAGCACAAATCTTTACATTGGGCACTCACAAGTCTGAAGCTGGAACACAAAAAGAACAGGGAACTGGACTTGGGTTAATTCTCAGCAAAGAGTTTGTTGAAAAACATGGAGGAAAAATCTGGGTGGATAGTAAATTTGGCGTTGGTTCTGTATTTGGATTTAGTATTCTTAAGAAATAGTTTAATTATGATCCTCTTTGATCATGAAAAAATTAGCCAACCATTGATATGCAATCAACTCTGCTAAGAAAACAAGAGTCATTACATTGAATATATCGTTATTAATAAAACCAAGCGCAATAGCAGATAACCCTGTAACGGCCATTAATAAGGTATAAGCTACTGTCCATTTAGTTTTCTTGTTGGGATCAAGCATCATTCCCAATGGAATTATCATTGCAAAACCAAATACTGCTAGGCTTAACCAATTGGCATTTCCAGTTATGGCATAGATAATGATACCCAGTAAAAAAATCACCAAAGAACTAGCTATAAAATTGCTGGTCTTGATCTCGTGTTCTGGCAAGAGCCATTTGCCAAATTTGTGAAATCTTAACCAACAATTACCTAAGGGTCGCATCATCCAGGTTAGCAGGGCAATAAAAGCTAGAATCAATACCAATGGATCAATTACAACGGCCCAGGTTTTATTGATTGAAGCCAAATATCTAAGCCCTTTTTGCAAGAAATAAAAACCAAGAATTACCCCCCATTGGTATTGGGCGGTTAATTTTCCAATCCAAAAACCATATTGCAAGAACCATCTGTAAATAGGGTTAGCAGATTTCATAGCTTCCATCATCCCCATTTTGGCATACTCATTATTGGGATCATGCTTTAATGCTTCTTTAAAATGTTCCATGGCTTTTTTATGATCCCTTTTTTCCAATAGTCCCCAACCAAAATTGGCATGGGTATAAGCATTATTAGGATCATGTCTAAGAGCGCCTTGAATGGTCTCAAAAGAAGCTTCTTTTTGATTTAGTTTTAATAGTGCAGTGCTTCTTGTATTGAGGGCCAGAATATTTTCTGGATCCAAGGCCAGGGCTTGATCAGCCATTTCTAAGGCAGTTTGAAATTGCTTGCGCAATAGCTTTACCTGGGCCAATACCGCAAAAAAATCAGCCTCTTCTGGATTCATGCTGATACAGGTTCCCAAATCAGATTCAGCTGCTTTTAAATTGCTTTTTTGTATTTCAATTCTTGCCCTTACAAAAAAAGCATAAGGTCTGTCTGGACTCTGACCAATAGCCTGATTTATAATGGTACCAGCATCCTCTAATTGATCTTGCTGCAATTTCATTTCTGCCAAAAGTGCCAATAAAGAAACATTATAAGCATCTTCAGCTAAGAGTACTTTTAAAATGCGTTCTGCTTCAGCATAATTACCCTGACGCATCAAAATTTGCACTTTATCTATTCTAAAGTCTTCCATTATTTTATCTTAAGATATTCCAAAATGGGGTTGTAAACTCCTGACTCATTGCTAAAGAGTGCAAAATTTCTAGCCGTGATAAACCATTCTTGTGTACTTGGTTTCTGTTGTTGAATGGCTGCTAATAAGTCCTTTGTTTCTATAGGTTGTGGAATGCCATTTTCAAAAGCCGCTTCTAGTTTTGTTTCTATAGCAAGATCAATAATAGCTTCTAAATCCGCACCAGAATAGTGCTCTGTCTTCTTGGCTAAAGCAGTATGATCAATCTTTCCAACTGGTTTATGTTGCAATTTGATGGATAAGATGGCTTCTCTTGAAAGTTGATCTGGAGGTGGAACAAATAGAATTCTATCAAATCTTCCCGGTCTTCTAAAAGCTGGATCCAGGTTCCAAGGTGTATTGGTGGCACCCAATATCAAAATCCCTTCATTGCTTTGACTAATCCCATCCAATTCCAAAAGAAACTGGTTAATCAAGTGTCTGCCACTAGATTGCTTCATATCGGTTCTGCTAGCACCCAATGCGTCTATCTCATCAATAAAAAGCACACAGGGTGTGTTGGCTCTTGCAAGTTCAAAGACTTCATGCAAATTCTTTTCACTATTACCCATCCACATATCTAGAATATCGCTTAAGCCAATACTGATAAATTTAGCATTGATTTGACCAGCAGTTGCTTTGGCCAAATAGGTTTTGCCACAACCGGGTGGGCCATACATTAAAATGCCCCCACCTGTTTTCTTACCATAGGCTTTGTACAATTCCGGATGTTGTAAGGGCTTAATAATTTTTAGATCAATTTCCTTTTTAACGGCATCCATTCCACCAACATCCTTAAAATTGATATTGGGTTTCTGTAAAAACCTACTATCTGTAATTTGATCTAAGACTTCATCAATGCTAGTATCTAGACCATCGCGCAGCCTTAATGCACTGTCTAATTGCTCATCCCTAAAACCTGGTGCCAATGCAAGTGCACGTTGATAGGCTTCTATGGCTTTGGCATGTTCTTTTTCTTGGAGCAAGGCTTTTGCATAAAGGACCAAGACTTCCACTGTTCCATTCTCAGATTCTATCAAAGATTCCAAGATTACATTACAAGCAGCATAATTGGCTTTTGCAAAATAAGTTTGGGCTAGTCCTATCTTGGGTTTGCTATCATGGCTTAATTGCATGAGCTTGCGCCAAATGGCTTCTGCCTCATCCAGTAAATGATGCTGCAAATAAGTTTCTGCCAATAATTGTAATAGCGGAATATTATTAGGAGAATGTTCTAGGGCTTCCTTAAGAGATTGAATAGTAGGATTCATATAGTTGACAAAGAAACTAAATGTACGAAAAACTGTCTTTAATGTACTTAAAGACAGTTTTCAAAAAT
Source organism: uncultured Sphingobacteriia bacterium (assembly GCA_945957225.1). Classification (GTDB taxonomy): domain Bacteria; phylum Bacteroidota; class Bacteroidia; order Chitinophagales; family Chitinophagaceae; genus Sediminibacterium. The sequence goes on from CAMFKK010000085.1 coordinate 3,324, forward strand.
CCTTCTAATCAATATTTAAAACATGCCTTGAATAGGGTATTATACTAAGCCTTCTTAGTCAAATCATTGAAAAAGGGCTGGTGATAAAAACGCTTACCTGTTGCTTTGTACATTGCATTGGCCAGTGCTGCAAAAATGGGAGGAAAAGGAGGTTCACCCAAGCCAGTTGGATCAATGTTATTTTGAACAAAATGCACGTCTATTTTCTTTGGAGCTTCTCGCATTCTAATCATGCGATACTGATTCAGGTTTTGTTGGGTAACTACACCTTTGTCAAATTTTAGTCCTCCAAACAAACAGTTACCAATTCCATCCACTACGGCACCTTCTACCATATTCTTGGCGGCATCCGGGTTGACAACAATACCACAGTCTAACACAGAGACCACGTTGTCAATTTGTGGCAACCCATTTTTCATGGTCACATCCACTACGTGTGCGGCATAAGAATTATGACAGAAATAAGCCGCTACTCCCCTATTGGTTCCCTTTGGAGTTGCAGCCCATTTAGATTTTTCTTTAACCATTTCTAAGACCCCAATATATCTATCCGCATTGTATTCATTGTTTTTTCCAACCGGGTTTGTTTTTGCTTTTTTCAAAAGCTCAATTCTAAAATCAATGGGATCCTTGCCAATTGTCTGAGCCAACTCATCCAAAAAGGACTGCTCTGCCGATGCAATAAAATTTGACCTTGGCGCCCTAAAAGCGCCAATAGTAATATTGGAAGGCAATTCCCATCCTTCGGCTAAATAGTTCTCAAATGCACCTGCTGGAAATCGATTCTCATGAACGGCATGTTCTGGAATACCACCACCTTTTACATGAATGGCCGTGATATTATTATTGGCATCCAACGCAGCTTTGTAAGTAACTATATACGCGGGGCGATAGACACCATTGGTCATATCATCTTCTCTGGTATAAATCAGTTTTATTGGGGCTTTCATTTTTTTAGAAATCAAACCCGCTTCAATAATATAGTGTCCATAAGCCCTTCTACCAAAGCCACCACCCATACGCGCCAATTTCATTTCAATCTTATCAGCTGGTACATCTAGGTTGGCCACAATATTTTGCTTCATCATATCTGGAATCTGAATAGGCGCAACAAAAAACGCTTTCTCATCCGTTATATGTGCAAAGCAACTGATGGGCTCCATGGTATTATGCGGTAGAAAAGGAGCTGAATAAGTTTTCTCCACTATTTTCTTAGCCGCTGCAAAAGCTGCTTCTGGATCGCCATCCTTGCGCAAGACCCTTGCTTTTTTCCCTTGTAGATCTAGCATTTCTTGCATATGCTTGTCAGAACTTTCAAGTCCTGCAGGAATGGTCTCTTCTCTTTTTCTGCCAAAATTATTGACCATTTCTTTGGTCTCTACAATGGGCTCCCATTGAGCAACCACTTTTTTTCTTGCGTTGATTACTTCCCATGTGCTATTACCCACCACCACTATCAAATGATTAAATGTACGGGTATCAAAACCAGCACGCTCGTAGCTTTTCTTGTATACTTCTATATCAAATACGTCTTTGATGCCGGGCATTTTTTTGGCTTCCGAAGCATCATAAGACTTTAACTGCATTCCAAATGCTGGGGGATGAATGGCCATGGCAATCAGCATTCCTGGCACTTGATAATCCATGGTAAACAATGGCTTTCCGGAAACCACTTTAGGACCTTCCACATTTTTTTGAGACTTCCCTACCAAATTCAATTCGCTAGGTTTTTTCATCACTGGGTTGGTGGGCACGGGTAATTTAGCAGCAGCTTCTGCCAACTGACCATAAGTGATGGTTTTATTAGAAGCTTTGTGTACCACGGTTCCATTTACAGCAGTTAATTCCCCTACAGGTATATTCCATTGAATGGCCGCAGCCTGTAACAACATTAATTTAGCCGTAGCACCTGCTTTTCTCAAAGGCATCCAGGCAGACCTAATGGAATTGCTACCACCGGTAAATTGACTTTTGAATGTGGGCGTATCATAATCGCCCATTTCCACTTGTATTTTTTTCCAATCCACTTCTAATTCCTCTGCAATTAACATGGGAAGAGAAGTCATCACGTTCTGACCAAATTCCGGATTGGGAGATAAGATCTTGATTTGGTTATCGGCCATGATTTTGATAAAACCATTGAGCTCTATCCATTCTGGTGCAGCACCGGCAGCACCCATTACTTCTGAAGGTTTTAAACTAGCTAGCCAGCTAAAACCCAATAACATTCCACCACCGGAAATGGAACTCACTTTCAAGAAAGACCTTCTGCTTGTTTTGTTTTCCATGGTTATTTTTTTGAGTTTTTAGCAGCTGTTTTAATGGCTTCTCTAATACGGATATAGGTACCACAACGGCAAATATTGCCCGACATATAATTGTCAATATCGGCATCCGTAGGATTGGGTTTTTGTTTGATCAGGGCTGCAGCAGCCATGATCTGACCGGTTTGGCAATAACCACATTGTGCCACGTCAATATCCAACCAGGCTTTTTGCACGGGATGGTCTCCGTGTTCGGACAGCCCTTCAATGGTGGTGATTTCTTGGGTAGCAGCCGCAGATACGGGCAATTGACAGGACTTCATGGCATTCCCATTCAAATGAATGGTACAAGCGCCACAGGCACCTACCGCACATCCAAATTTGGTACCCACTAAATGTAAATGATCACGCAATACCCAGAGTAAGGGGGTTGCAGGGTCCACATCCACCGTATAGTTTTTGTGGTTGACTTTTAAGTTCATTTTTGCCATGGCATGCCGTTTATACGCTTTTCAAGCTAGCTTAAAAATAGCCTAAAAAAGTAAGTAGCTATTACGAAAATCAAAGAATTTGATGGGTGGTTCAAATGACCAGTCCCCTTTGTCTGATTTCCTTTCCCAAACTAAGCAGGTTAGTATCAGGATCCAAGTCCTTGTATTCAAAAATGTGCATCTCATACCGTCTTTTTCTACCATCAGCTAGGGATTGATGGTGGGAAGTATAAAATAATTGTGGGTGAAATTAAAATTTGTAAAACCCTACTATTGCAATTTCTTATTCTGGGTTAATTCCAAACTTTTAATAGCGCCTAGTGGAGCAATTTTGACTGTTTTGCTACCCTTGGCCAGATAGAAATAATAAACGCTATTGGTATTGATCAAGTAAACTTCTTCTGATTCCCCGCTATTGTAATTGAGTTTATTCTCATATTCAATTTGCCCTTTCTTAATTTTTTCGGCTACAATGGTTCCATTACCAATACCCACACCCAGAAAAAAAGACAATAAACCAAATGCAATAAAATTGATGGCATGATCTCTAAATAAATTATCTACTTCTACTTTAGACTGACCGGGTTCTAGTTTTAAGGATTTTTGAACCCATGCTTTGTGTTTATACTTCTTCAACAGCATGGCATAACCAATCATCAATAAAACGAAAACTACAATCCCTATTAAAACAATGGGATGCGAAGTCATGGTAGCAATTGGGCTTATCAAAATATCCATAATGGTTGAATACTTCAAGATATTGATGCCAAGCATATAGTGGAAAACGCTTTCTTTAATAAGTCCCAATATTACCAAATAGAGATACCCAAATGGAAGTAATTTTTCCAGTCTGTCAGTATATTTCATGCATTAGGGGTTTGCCCGATAAATATACGTAACCAAATAATATAGCAAACTACTTATTGAAAAACCTTATGCCCCAGTTCTTTCCAGAACCCGTCTTTTAACCCTTCAAACTTATCTAAGGTCAGGTCTTTCACTTTATCCAATATCAAATACGAGGCATCAACCGTTTTTTGAGCTTTCACATTTCTAAAAGTAGCGCCAGTTACTTGGTCTAAGATAAAAACTGGTCTATGATCTGGTTGAAGGAACTCCACGGTTACATCGCGCAGCAAAATATTGTTCACGTGTCTAATAAAAAATCCATAGGCTGGAATCACGCCAAACTTATTGGGATCAGGGTATCGCTTTTCAAATTCAGGCACATGAATGGTATCCAAGTTTTTGGCGGCCCCTCCTTTATAATAGAGGTGAATATTACTCAATTCTACTTTGGCAATATCGTGACCTGGAATACCACTAATAATGGAAGCCGAACTATCGTCAACCGCATTATAAACATTCACATTGCTGATGCTGATTCTTTGGGCTTGCCCAATGACCAAACTATCAGGACCACGCATGCGCGCACCCAAACGAATAAAGAAAGGTGAATTGGTTACATCGCGCATGGTAATATTGCTGATAGTAATGTCTTCTAATAAAGCACCATCAACAGACTCAAGCGCAATCCCCCTGCAATGGTCAAAGACACAATTTGAAATAGCAATATTTTGAAATCCACCATTTGACTCTGTGCCCATTTTAATTCTACCAGTAGGTGCTTTGCGATAGTCTTTTTTGTAAGTACCATCCAAGACAGTGCCTTCAAAATAGCCACTCACAATGCAATTGGTAATGGTCACATTTTTGGTAGGTCTTGGATAACCTAGGGCAAAACTGCTTTTTAAACAAATGGCGTCATCACTAGGAGAATTGATGGTACAATTAGAAATATGCACCCACTGACAACAGTCAATGTCCATGCCATCGCGGTTGGTATCCATGGTAATATGGTCAATGGTTAGGTGATCAACCCCAGTAGCCAAAATTCCAAACCAACCTCCATGTCTGATAATAATATCGCGCAGCAACACATTCTTACAATTTTTGAGCGCAATGGATTTATTGGCATAATTGTTTCCACCCTTTACTTCCCCACCTAGTAATCCTCTACCCCAAATAGTACCACCCTGAATAGATACATTTTGCAAGTTTTCACCCCAGATCAGACTATTGTGAAAACGATTATGCCCTATATCAGTGAACTTGTCAATACTAGTACTAATGCTGGGTTCAATGGCATCATATTCTGCCGAATCAATTTTTGAAGCTGCTATAATAGTAGCAGCCCCATCCAATAAAATGGTGATATTGCTTTTGAGTCTAATAGAACCAGTGAGATAATTGCCCGCAGGAAAATAGACCGTTCCCCCACCCTTGCTGGCTGCGGCTTCAATAGCTGCATTAATAGACTTGGTATCAAGATCCTTGTCATTACCC
>CAMFKK010000086.1 GCA_945957225.1 uncultured Sphingobacteriia bacterium
TAGTAGGACAGAGCAGCTCAGACCTTTCAAATGGATAGCTATATTGGCTATTTTTATTTGTTGTTTTTCAAAGCAATCATCTGCTCAAGAATCTATGATGCCCGAGGTGAATTATGCTTTTCTAGAAAAGCTGATAGACACAGCAAGAAAATACTACCCTCAAGTAAAAATTGCTCAAAAGAAATTGGAAATTGCCAAAATTGCTGTCAAGAAGTCTCAGTTAGATTGGTTTAATTTTTTCTCTGTTACCCTTAACTATAGTCCAAATGGTGGGGCAGCTTCTTTAAATCAACCAACATTAGCTGGTTTTCAAGTTGGTTTTTTTGTGAATATAGCAGCCTTGCTTCAAAAACCCTATGTTATCAAGTCTACAAAAGTGGAATATGAAATTGCCAAACTAAGTCAAATGGATTTTGATATGGTTATGGCGGCAGATGTAAAGACTAGATATTTACGATATATACAAACGGGTATTCATTTGAAAATTCAGAATAGAATTGCATTAGAAGCTGAAAGTATCGTAAAAGAGACTAGGTATAAATTTGAAAAGGGAGAAGTGAATTTTGAAACCTTTACCAAAGGTGTTATATATGAGTCTGATAACAGAAAGGGAGTGATTGATGCAGAGGCCAATTATTTATTGGCTAAAAGCAGTTTGGAAACAATTATTGGAAAAAAATTATCCGAGATACAATAATGGAGCTTGCAAAATTTATTAAATTATTAGTCAAGCGGAGGTTAATCCTGATTGGGTTGCCAATATTCGTGGTGATACTTACGTATTTCTTGGTAAGAAATTTGCCCAATACTTATCCCTCACACGCAAGAATGGCTACTGGATTGGTAGACCAATCACAGCAAGTGCTAGTTACAGATGCTTTTCAGGAAAGTAAGGTGAATCTTGATTTCAGCAATTTGCTAGAAATGACCAAATTGAAGAAAGTGTATGATCAGGTTTCCTTTAGATTGATTTTACATGACTTAGAAGATTCTGTGCCATTTAGGGAGCCTAGCAAACTCATGAAAGAAGTGGTTCCAGAAGCAAAACGCAATGCTATCAAAGTGATTAAGAAGCATTATGCCATGCGTGAACCGCTGTCGTCTTTTAATAGTGATGAAGCCGGAATGATTAAGTTAATTGCTTCCATGGGTTATGACTATGATGGACTTGACAAAAATCTAAGAAGTTATAGACCTAATAATAGTGATTTTATTGATATTTATTTTGAATCCGAGAATGCCAATCTCAGTGCCTTTGTAGTAAACAGTTTAGCACAAGAATTTATTAATTATTATGCTGATTTTGTTAAAAACAATAAGTTGAAAACGGTCAATTTTCTGGACACGGTGATGAAACAGAAAGAGGCTGAAATGCAACGACTAAAAATGTTGTTGAAAAATTATAAAATTCAAAATCGCGTTTTGAATTTGGCAGAACAAGCAAAAAGCTTATATGGTCAATTAGCAGATTTTGAAACCAGAAGGCAGGTAGCGGAAAAAGATGTAATAGCTTTTTCCGGTGCTTTACAAGGTATTAATGACAAATTTAGTCCGGTAGAAAGAAAGTATGTGGAAAGCACCATGGTATCTATTAACCAACAAATAGCTGCCACCAAACAATTCATCATTAGTCTCTCAGATGACTACATAAAGAGCAATTATGATGAAAAAATTAAATTGAAACTAGATTCCGCTCGAAAAGTTGTTTCTCAACAAATTCAAATATCTACTGATAAATATATTACCAATCCTTTAGCAGCTAAGGAAAATTTGGTCAATCAAAAAGCTAGGTTAGAATTGGATTTGGATATAGCCAAATTTAGTTTGAATAGTCTTAAAATTGAATTGGAAAGATTAAATCAAAAATTTGATTTATTAGTACCTCATGAAGCAGTGATTCAAAATTATGAGAGTGCCATTGATGTAGCTAGTAAAGAATATCTGGATGCGCAGTCAAGGTACAATAAATCAAGTATGGAATCAAGTTTGTCAATCTCATTAAGACAAATTGAAAATGGAGTTCCTGGAGCACCAAGCCCTTCAAAAAAATTAATATTGGTAGCTGTTGCTGGTATGGCAACTGAAGTATTGATATTGTTGGTTTTGTTCATTCTTTTCTATTTAGACGAGTCCATAGTAGCTACAAGAGAATTGGCCAATCAAACAAATCTTCCTGTTTTAGGTCTCATTCCTTTATTAAGTGGTTCTGTAATTGAATTAAAAAAATTATGGAATAATCAATTTGATGACAATTTTAAATTGAGGAATTTTAAAGAAATGCTTAGGTCTACAAGATTTGAGATTGAAAATGAAATGTCTGGGACAAAAGTTTTAATGTTAAATAGTCTAGGGTCAAGTGAAGGTAAAACACTTATTTCCATGAGCCTTGCATTTGCATTTTTGATGGTAAGAAAAAGGGTTTTATTGATAGATGGAAATTTTGAGAATAATTCTATTTCTAAAATGGTGGAACCTCAATTAAGCTTGGAAGCTTATTTTAATGGGGAACAATTTCTACCCGATTTTAGACCTCCAGGAGAAATCATGGTGATGGGTAATAGCGGTGGAGATACTAGCTTATTGGAAGTGAGCCTTGCAGAGCAAATTCAATCTAAAATGGATCAATTAAAAGAGGCTTTTGACATTATTATTATTGATGCTCCAGGATTATCAAGGTTTAATAAGTCAAAAGAATGGGTTAGATTCTCTGATAAAATAGTTACTGTGTATGAAGCTGGTCATACAATCAGCTTTAAGAACAAACAGGATGTGCTTTATCTAAAGAGTCTTGACCAGAAATTTATTGGCTGGATTTTTAATAAAGATGAAAACGAAAAACCAGTTAAACCCAATAAGGCTCCAAAAACCATTTTCTCAAAAAACATTGAAATGCAATGGGCTTAGATGTAATCATCGGATGTTGGATAGCTATTCAATTATTGGTTGGGTATAATCTTATTTTACCCTTGGTTATTTATTTTATTTCATTGATAAAAAAGAAGCAGTTAGTATCACTTCAAACCATACCAAATCCTGATTACGCAATCATTGTTACTGCTTATGAGCAAACCCATACATTGGGACCTGTTGTTGCTTCCATTTTGCAATTGAATTACAAAAAATTCTTGGTTTATATTGTAGCTGATAAATGTGATATTAGTCAACTCCACTTTGAAGATGAGCGAGTAATTGTGTTAAGACCTGAAGAAACATTGTCAAGTAATACTAGGTCACATTTCTATGCAATACACCGTTTTAAAAGACCCCATGATAGGCTAACCATTATAGATAGTGATAATCTAGTTCAGCCAGATTATTTGGATCAATTGAACCCTTATTTTGATGCAGGATATAAAGCTGTTCAAGGTGTGAGAGATGCAAAAAACATGGATACGATGTATGCATGTCTTGATGCAGCAAGAGATATATATTATCATTTCTATGACGGCAAAATTCTATTCCAAGCAGGTTCTTCTGCTACTTTAGCTGGATCTGGTATGGCATTTACTACTGAATTGTATAGGAACTGTCTTGAACACCAGGATATAACGGGGGCTGGTTTTGACAAGATTTTGCAAAAAGAAATAGTCAATAGGGGAGAGCGGATTGCTTTTTCAGAACATGCAATTGTGTATGATGAAAAAACTTCTAAATCTGATCAATTGGTTAAACAAAGAGCCCGATGGATCAATACTTGGTTTAAATATTTTTCATTTGGTTTTGGAATGATTGGGAATGGGTTTCTACGTTTTGACTGGAATCGGCTATTGTTTGGGTTGGTTCTCTTGAGGCCTCCTTTATTTATTTTTTTGATTCTCTCCTTAGTTTTTGCACTTGTTGATTTATTTATAGATCCTATTCAAACACTGTTTTGGTTAATAGGATTTAGTCTTTTTGTTGCTGGATTTCTATTTTCTTTATTAATGTCAAATACGGACAAGCGTATTTATAAATCCTTATGGGGAATCCCTAAGTTTATTTTTTATCAAGTGTTGTCTTTGATGAAAGTGAGAAAAGCAAACGAGTTATCTGTTGCTACTCAACATTATCATGACAATGAAATTAATGAGATTAAATAGACACTATGAGAATTGATCCTACTGAAACCTATGATGCGGATTTAAAAGCACAGCGCGAAGCTAGAATGGTTGATTTAACCAGGAAGGCAGCTATTGCATTGTCCCTCATTGTTGAACTGGCTATATTTTATAAGATGCTTGCTCCTTAATTTTGGAAGATTTTAAAATACATATCAATTCCAATGTTCCTGCTAGCGGGTTTAAATTGTTTCTCCATCAATTGAAACAAAAATTGCTCATTGAAAAATTAAGTGGTTGGCAGGGCTTTTTTTTCTTATCAATAGCTGCTACGGCTATTGCAATAATGGTTGCAAATGGGGGAATGACACCAGGTATTATGGCAATTGCTTTAATGGTTGGTGTGCCCATAGTTTATTTTTTGATTGTAGTTCCCCAGTTTGGAATCATGGTCTATTTAAACTATGCCTATACAATGATGCTATTAATTAGGTATGGCATTAATGCTCCCTTGGGTACCATAATGGATGGCTTTATGGGGCTTTTTATTTTGGGCATTTTCATTCATATGAAAAAGAAAAAAGAATGGGAGCTCCTTAAAAATCCAATAAGCACCGTTATTTTGGTATGGGTTGGATATAACATATTTGAAGTAGTAAATCCTGCTGCTGCCTCTAGACTTTCTTGGTTAGGCGCACTAAGAACAGTAGCATTGGTAGCACTTTATTTTTTTGTATTTCTGTTACATGTTAGAACAAGAAGATTTCTTTTCATTATTGTAAAATGGTGGTTAATAGTTTCCGTCATTAATGCTTGTTACGCTTTTAAACAAGAGTATATTGGTTTTTTTGAGTTTGAACAACGCTATCTTGATTCAGATCCCAATATTGCACAATTACTATTTCTAGCCGGACATTGGAGAAAATTTTCCATGATGTCAGACCCAGTAACTTTTGCATATAATATGGCAATGGCTAGTTTGTTGTGCATGGGTTTAATATCTGGGCCAATGAAATTCTACAAAAAATTGATTTTGGGCTTTATGGCATTGTTTTTTTTAAACGCAATGTTGTTTTCAGGAACCAGAGGGGCATTTCCGCTTGTTCCAATAGCGTTAATGTTATATGCTATTTTAAAGTTCAATAAGCAGGTGATGATTTTCACCTGTCTAGGATTATTGTTTGTGGTATTTCTGATATTTATGCCTTCTTCCAACCAAAATATATTGCGATTTCAATCGGCCTTCAGGCCAAATGAAGACGCGTCTTATTTGGTAAGAAAAAGAAACCAAGCTAGGATCAAACCATTTATTTATTCCCATCCTATTGGAGGAGGTTTGGGTGCAACAGAGTATTTTGGTCAGAAATATGCACCTGGTTCCTATTTGGCGCATTTTCCACCAGATAGTGGATATGTAAGGGTAACAGTTGAGTTAGGTCCAATTGGATTGATCATATTTTGTATTATGATATTTGTCATTCTTAAAACCGGGATAAATAACTATTATAGCATTAGAGATCCTAAACTAAAGGCGCTTACCCTTGCACTGTTATTGGTCATATTTGCATGGAATATTGGGAATTTTCCCCAAGAGGCTTTTGTGCAATATCCCTCTAATGTCTTATTTTTCCTTACCGTAGCGCTTGTAGTAATTACAAAAAGGTTGGATGATGAGCAAAATCAAATAGCGGATGCAACAAAATGATAGGATAAAAGGCCGTGATATTGTGGTGGTTGGTCAGCAACCATGGGATGTTTCCATTGGGAGCAATTGTAAAAATATTGCCCTTGAATGGAGTAAGTATAATCGTGTTCTATATGTAAATGCACCCCTTGATAGAAAAACCCTTTACCAATCAAAAGACGACCCAAAAATTCAAACAAGAATAGAAGTGATAGAGGGTTCTAAGGATGGATTAATTCAACTACAAGATAATTTGTGGAATCTCTATCCAGATACAATGATTGAATCCATTAATTGGATTCCCATACAAGGGTTATTTGAATGGTTGAATAAAAGAAATAATAGACAATTTGCCCAAAGTATTCAAAAAGCCATTAATAGATTAGGTTTTAAAGATATTATCTTGTTTAATGACAACGATATGTTCCGATCTTTTCATTTAAAAGAAATGTTGCATCCATTTACCAGCATCTATTATTCTAGAGATTTTATGTTGGCGGTAGATTATTGGAAAAAACATGGAGAAAAGTTGGAGCCTGAGTTGATAGCAAAATCAGATCTCTGTGTTGCTAATTCTACCTATTTGGCAGATTATTGTAAAAAGTATAATACACAATCATTTTATGTTGGTCAAGGTTGTGAATTGGATTTATTTATGCAAACTGATGGACTTCCAAAGCCAGCAGATATGCTAGCGATTCCTTCTCCTATTATAGGATATGTTGGAGCACTCCAAAGTATCCGATTAGATATTGAGATTTTAATGAGGATTTCTGAAGCAAAGCCAGAATGGAATTTAGTCCTAGTTGGTCCTGAAGATGATGTATTCAAGAATAGTGCACTTCACAAGTGTAAAAATGTATTTTTTATTGGTTCAAAAGACCCATCGCAACTTCCTCAATATATTCATGCATTTGATGTTTGCATTAACCCACAAATTGTGAACCGAGTGACTATTGGTAATTACCCAAGAAAAATTGATGAATATTTAGCGGTTGGTAAACCTGTAGTAGCTACAAAAACAGAAGCAATGCGTATATTTATGGAACATTGTTACCTAGCTGAAGATTGGCAGTCCTATATTGATAGTATATCTAAAGCGTTGGAAACCAATAGTCCTGAACAGGCTAAGCAACGTAAATTGTTTGCTGCGGGTCATACATGGGAAAACAGTGTGGCATCAATTGATCATGCAATTTTAAACAAGGAAAAGGGAAAACATCATTGAAAACAGCCTATTTAATATTAGCACATGCCAATCCTAAACAATTGGAGAGGTTAGTTGACCGTTTGGCTTTTCCTGGAGTGGATATGTATATTCATATTGATAAAAAGGCAGATTTTATCCATTATGAGTTTTTAAAGCTAAGACCATATCTTTTTTTTGTAAAAGAAAGGATTAAAGTGTCTTGGGGGGCATACAGTATTGTACAAGCTACTGTTAATGGATTAAAACAAATTGAATCAACTGGAATAGCATATGATATTGTGCATTTGATTAGTGGGCAAGATTATCCCCTTAAAACAAACCAAGAAATTAACGATTTTTTTGCTGCCAACAAGGACAAGGCATTTATGCATACATTGGATGTTGCTACGGAATGGCAGGAAGCTATACCTAGGGTGGAATATTATCATTTTACAAATTTCTCTTTTGTTGGAAAATTTAGTTTGGAAAAATTTTTCAGAAAACTTTTGCCCAAAAGAAAAATGCCCGGAAATTTAATAGCTGTTGGAAGATCTCAATGGTTTAGTATTAACATGGAACATTTGAGATATATCTTAAAATATATGGATGAACATCCTGAGTTTGTTAGGTTTTTTAATTTGACATGGGCGCCAGATGAAATAGTGTTTCAAACCATTTTATTTGCTTCTCCTTTTAAGTCTCAGATGATTAATGACAATATGAGATATATTGATTGGTCAGCTGGAGGTGCAAGTCCTAAAACACTAAATTTTGACGATAGAACTTTTTTAGAAAATTCCGGTAAGTTTTTTGCAAGAAAATTTAATCAAGATACAGACAGCAAAATTCTAGATTGGATTGATCAAGAATTATTGGGTTGGAAACCAGTATGATCATTTAAAGAATAGTTATGAAACTTGTTTCCATTATCACAGTCAATTTTAATCATAGTCATGTAACAGATGAGTTCTTGGATGCTTTTTATAGGACCAATCAATATCCAAATGTTGAAATTATTGTTGTAGATAATGGGAGTAAAGAGAACCCAGTACCTGTATGGGAAACCAAATATCCTGAAGTGCAATTTATTCGTTCAAATACTAATTTGGGTTTTGCAGGTGGCAATAATCTTGGCGTTGCACACGCAAAAGGCGATTTGCTTTTTTTTGTAAATAATGATACAGAATTCACAATTGGCTTAATTCAAACTTTAGTTGATGCCATAGCTTTACATCCCCAGACAGGAATGATTTCTCCCAAAATCAGGTATTTTCAACAACCTGAGATCTTGCAATATGCGGGGTATACTGAAATGAATTATTTTACTGCTAGAAATGCTTGTATTGGTCAATTTGAAAAAGATTTAGGACAGTTTGATCATTTAACTGGGTTTACGGGTTTTGGACATGGTGCCGCAATGATGATTACTAGAGATGCAATTAGCAAAGCTGGTTTAATGGCAGAAAATTATTT
>CAMFKK010000087.1 GCA_945957225.1 uncultured Sphingobacteriia bacterium
GAGATAGGCTCCGGTCTCGTGGGCTCGGAGATGTGTATAAGAGACAGAGATACTATATTCACTTTGCAATGCAGCTACAGGTTGAATAGCATGGGCTTTGCGAATGGTATTGGCACCAGCTTCTGAAAGTCCAAAATGCTGTACTTTACCCGCTTGAATCAAATCTTTCACCGTACCTGCAACATCTTCAATGGGTATTTTAGGATCTACTCGGTGTTGGTAAAAAAGGTCAATGGTTTCAACGCCTAATCTTTTTAAAGAAGCATCAGCCACGGCCTTAATATTTTCCGGTCTGCTATTCACACCAACATGTTTTCCATCTTGGATATTAAAACCAAACTTAGTAGCAATGCTGATTTTTCCTTTGAATGGTGCCAATGCTTTGCCCACCAATACTTCATTTACCCAGGGGCCATATACTTCTGCCGTATCAAAAAAGTTAACGCCTTCTTCAACAGCTTTGTGCATCAGTTTGATCATTTCAGCATCGTCAGCAGCAGGACCATAGCCAAAACTCATTCCCATACATCCCAAACCAATAGCTGAAACCATTAACCCATTTGTTCCAAGTGTGCGTTGTTTCATGATTGACAATTTAGAGAGTAAAATTATTTGCTGGCTTTTGCAACAGATAACATGATTCAAATAATGACTTACTAAAATCAAATATTTCTAAACTTCAAGGGACTGGTGGCAGTATGCTTTTTGAAGAAATTGTTGAAATGCGTTACTTCTGCAAAACCAAGGGCATAAGCAATTTCTGAAACGGTCCAATGACTATGTTTCAAAAGAATTTTAGATTCCTGTAATACCCTTTCACCTATTACTTGAGAAGTGGTTTTTTCCATGGTATCTTTAATGGACCTATTTAGATGATTGACATGAACATTCAATTGTCCGGCAAAATCTGAAGCGCTTCTACAATGCATTTGTTGATGATTTTCATCAATTGGAAACTGTCTTTCCAGTAACTCCAGAAACAAAGTGGCAATTCTTTGAGATGCATTTACTTGTTGTTTGTCAATGCTGGTGTTCGGTTGCATCTTCATGGCAATATGCAACAACCCAAAAACCAAATTACGCAACACGTCATATTTGTGTAGGTAATCAGAATTAATTTCATCAAACATTCTATTGTAAATGTCTACAATAGGTGCTACTTGATGATCTTCTAGTTCAAATAAATGCGTGCCATTGGGTTGGAATACCGAATACTGAGAGAGGTTGCCAAACTGATGAAAAAAATGGTGGTCAAAAATGCAAAAAATGCCTGAACGAATATTGTCCAAATGTTCCCATTTATATGGAATCAAAGGATTGGAAAAAGAGAGAGCTTGTTTTTTAACTTCAATCACTTGGTCTGCATAATGCACTTTGCTATTCCCGTTCACAAGCATGATCTTGTAAAAATCCCTTCGCTTATAAGGAACGGGTTTTGTCTTGTTGCTGATAAAGGGCTTCAACCTAAACACATTGAAATGGCCAATTTCATTTTTCAGATTTTCAGGAATCCAATCAAAATTCCTTTGGTAAAATTCCTCTAATGATTCGGCTTTTTTCATGATTCTTTATTAGTGTATGTCAATGCTGTATTAACTTATAAGAGTTTATTTTCTGCTATACAAATGTGAAAAACTATAGATAAGACTAGTATTCCAAACAAAATTCTGACTACCAGCAACATCGGTCTTAATCACTTTGTTTACCATGGCAGCAAGAGAAAAGGGAGAACGTCTATCTGAAATGGTAAAATTGGCATTGGTATAATATCCATGGTGCTGATCAATATACAAATAGTAAACCTGCGGCGCAATGCGCAACCTAAGTTCCTTACCCAATGGGATATTACCAAAGTTGGCATTCAGGGTAAGAAAAAGGGTGTTCTTGTGGCCACCTACGTCTAATCCTTTTGAATACAGTCCATATACCCCAAGACTGGTATTCTTAGATACAAATAGATTGGGCGATAATTCCCAGGCCAAATAACGTTGCCCGGTAATAGTGTTAGTATTCACCCCATTGACCGTTGACTCAACCGTTTTAAACAGAATAGCTGGGTGAAATCCTACGTTAAATTTAAACTTAGCAGTATTGGACAATTTGTATCTGAACCAAAATAGAAAGGACCAAGGTTTTCCTTCTAAGGAGAATCTAAACTCGGGTTCAAAACTGAATTTTGGATTCCCCATATTTAAGTTAATGATGGTGGCTGGTTTGCCCAATGTAAATGTGGGAATCACAGAAATGCCATTATTGGTAATCAGTGCTGAACCAGAAAAATGGTACACAGTTTTGGAAGAGTCATTGGTTTGAGCATTGGTAAGAACTACCATTAATAGCAGTGAACAAATGCATAAACAACTAATCAGGACTCGGGATTGTTTGGTCTGATGCATGGCAAACATTGATACACAAAATTAGCAAATGGGCATTCCTGCACTAATCAATATCAACGTAAAGATTACGAAAATCAAACAATTCAGCAATGAGTCGGATCTGTTTTCTTTAAGAGATCTGGCTTATAAAGTGTTGATCATGTCCACTTCTTCCTCTTCTACCAAAATCAAGCTAGCTTTCTTTACAATCAGTTTTTTGCCAAAAGAATAGATTAGAGATGCGCTATGTGAACAGAAAGCCATTACGCCAGTCATGGCAAGGGGACTATCGGTTTGTAAGATGCTCACAAAGGCAGAGAACAAAGCTCCCACGCTCATTTGAATAAAACCCATTAATGCAGAGGCGCTTCCGGCATTATGTCCAAACTGCGCCATAGAAAGGGCTGAAGCATTTGGGAAAAGAAAACCTTGGCAACAGAGAAAACAAAAAATTAGTCCAATGGTACTAAAGATATTATTCCAACCAGTTATGATGGATAGTACCAATAAGAGACCTATCAAATTCTGGATAGTCAATGCCACTTTAAAAATTTGTTCTGAAGCAAATCGCTTTAGCAACATATTATTGACCTGGCTGGCGCCAATTAAACCAGCAGCCACCAAAGCAAAAATCCAACCATATTGTTGTTCGCTTACATGATAATAAACCATGAATACAAAGGGTGATCCACTGATATAGGAATATAATCCTGCATAAGCAACCGCACCAGTAAAAGTGTAGACTGCAAACTGTGGCGTTTTTATTATGCTTAAGTAATTTCCAAAAATGGCAGCAGGTTTCAATGAAAAACTGCTATCTGGTTTTTTTGACTCAGGCAGTAAGAAAAATACGGCTGCAATGATTAACACAATTATGGCCACCAACACGGCAAAGATGGTTCTCCATCCAAAATGTGCAGTCATAAATCCGCCCAGTGTAGGAGCTATAATTGGTGAAACTGCCACCACCAACATGAGGGTAGAAAATACTTTGGCATTATCCTTTACCTCAAATAGGTCACGAACCATGGCCCTTGATGCTACCATACCCACACAACCTCCTAGGGCTTGGAATAACCTAAATAAAATGAGCATATCTACTGATTGCGCTGTAGCACAACCAAAACTAGCTACTGCATAAATACCAAGACCAAAATAGAGAGGTGTCTTTCTGCCAAATCTTTCTAGTAAAGGCCCATAGATCAATTGCCCCACAGAAATACCAATAAAAAAAGAGGAAAGGGATAACATAACGGAAGCTACCGTTGTGTTCAGACTTTTGGCAATATCAGGAAAGGCGGGCAAATACATGTCAATAGACAATGGCCCAATAGCGGTGAGAAAGCCCAGTATGAGAATGAGGTGTAATTGATTCGGTTGTTTCTTCATGTAACTCTTTCAATGATAAAGGTACTAGAATCTATTAAACAACTTTCTTACTACCTCATTCACATAGTTGGAAGTATTGTTTCCTATTTTTTTGTATCTACCAACTCAAAATAGCTGGCAACAAATTTGTTGTTGACCACTTCACCTTGAACTTTTGCCTTACGGATTGCATTGCAAAATCCCATTTTTGAATGAGCGTCTCCAAAAGAGTCAATATTAGCTTTGTCAACATAATAGGCTTTGCCGTTATACCTAACTGCCAGAGTGCAACCTTTGCCTGCCATTTTAAATTGGCATTGACCACAGGATGCTTCTAC
This sequence comes from uncultured Sphingobacteriia bacterium, assembly GCA_945957225.1. Taxonomy (GTDB): domain Bacteria; phylum Bacteroidota; class Bacteroidia; order Chitinophagales; family Chitinophagaceae; genus Sediminibacterium. Next base: position 4,082 of record CAMFKK010000087.1, read on the forward strand.
AGTCATCAGTTTCTTATTTGGATCTATCTTAGGTTCAGACTTTTTTTGTGCCGATACAGGTAGTTGCAATAAAAGCAAACATAAAAATCCAATAATTTGTTTCATGTTATTTTAGTGTTTTTGGTTTGAGAAATTTTTGTTGTTAATCAGGGTACTATCAGTAAGTGTGTTTAAAAAAAGAATCAGCTGCTTTTTTTCTACAGCTGATAAAGGAATTCCCAATCTAGTTCCTGATTTTAACTGCGCATCCAAGGAACTACTATTCTTTACACCTGAATCATAATGGTCCATTACCTCTTCCAAACTATTGAACCTGCCATCATGCATATAAGGGGCAGTTAAAGCCACGTTCCGCAAACTGGGTACTTTAAATTTTGCTCTGTCAGATACATTCAAAGTAATCTCTTCTCTTCCTTTGTCTTTTGCTTGGTCATTGTCTAATCCGTTATTTCTGAAACTATCATCGGTAAACAAATCTGTGCTATGACAAGAGGAACATTTACCCTTAAATAAACTAAGGCCTGCAAGTTCTTCCTTATCCAAAAGGGTGTTCTCCTTTCTAACATATCTGTCATACTTTGAATTGGCCGATATCATGGCATACATAAATTGGGAAAAAGCATGCAATACTTCCTTTGAAGAAATAGTATCAACACTAAAAGCATTTTTGAATAAGGACCGATATTTTGCTGAAGCATTTAATTTATGCACCACATTGTCCATTTTCTCATCCATTTCCAATTCGTTTTCAATGGGGTTTATTGGTACAAAATCTAGTTTTGGAACGCCGCCATCCCAAAAAAAAGATTTTCTGAAAATTGCGTTGAAAATAGGTAGGGCATTGCGTTTACCCAGTCTATCATCCACACCATGGCTTAGATCATGATCTGCTTGAATAAATGCAGCATCCTGCTGGTGACAACTGGCACATGAAATTGAGCCATCTTTACTCAAAAGCGGATCATAAAACAACTTTCTTCCTAAAGCAAAACCCTCTTCCGTTAGTGGATTCTTACTAATGTCATAGGTTGGAGCAGGGAAATTAGTAGGAATTACCAATAGTTTTGGCGTGGGGGATTGATTGCTTATCAAAAAACCTGTAGATAGTAGCAACAAAACAACAAGCAAAATTTGCCCTTGCTTATTCATATTTAATTCCCCCTAAATTGAAGATCTGTTCGTAATTGTTGGCCAGTTTTACAGAAAAATCTCCCCACATGACACTAGGATGTTCTAAAATTTTAACTGGGATTATACTATTAAAAAATCGCTCAACAGCAACATCTATAGTAATGATAGGAGTCTTTCCCTTTTTAACAACCAAGCTTTTCAAAGGAATGGCTCTGAGTTTAATATTATTAATGGTTTTGGAATCATATCCGCCATAGCCACCAATATGATATCTAAAATTCTTTCTTAAACTATCTACCTGATTAATGGTTTTGCCTTCTAGCTTAAAGAAAATATAACCAGAGTTCCATACCCAATACATACCTCTGGCAGCTGCGCCAACGTCAAGAGCACCAGTTCTTTTACTTACGTCTAAGGTATTTCTAACAGAGTCAACGCCAATAGTGAAAACCAGTTGTTGGTATTTACCTGCTGGGATATTTGCAAGGTGAATTGTTTTGGAACTGTCCATTTGGTGTTTTAATAAAAAGTAAGAACTGTCTTGTGGAATTTTATAAGACTTACCTTTCTTGTCTACGAGTTCAATATTGCTAATGAAATAATTGAGCGTAGAAAATTTAACTGAGTCACCCATGGGTGTCTGATACAATTGGTCAAAAGATAATGGGGCTCCATTGAAAAGGTTCTGGAACTGCAGTGTAACCGATTGTGCATTGGAAACTAAAGATATAACGGCAAAACCTGCCAATAGTAACAATTTATTTTTCATATTGGTGTTCTAGTAAAATGAATAATTAGCCTAAATCACATCAATGATGTATAGACTTGCAGAAAAGAGAATAATAAACGGGAACTAGGCTCCTGGGGGATGAAAAATGGAGCACTGATAGTTAGTTGTAAAAGCTCCTTTATAAAAGGAATATGCCATTTGACTAATGAGCAATGGCTGTTCTAAAATGGAGAAGAAAGAATTTGAAGAAAGCACCAATTCTTCTTGACTAAATTTGGGAACAGGTACTCCGGTTTGATTTGCGCCTTCCTGTTTTTTAATTTTTTTGAACATTTGGCATTTACCATTGCAATGTAGCATTGGCTTTGCCTTGTTTTCACAATTCTTTAGATAAGTTTCCCTGTTTACCAAATAATCTGCCATTAAGATTGACCTAGTAAAGCTTTGCGTAAAAATTGCAACAATCAATAATATGATAACTGGATATTTCAACTAAACAAAGATAGCGAGAAGCTTTTGAAAGTTAAAATCATGTCTATGATCTCCAAATACAAGAGCTGTTTTGATTATTACAGCCTCTTAAAAACCTTCACCAATGATTTTGTAATCCGCTCATAACCCTTGTCTGATGGATGCAAACCATCAAAAGTAATATCCTGCGCAGCTTCAGGATAAGGGTATTCATCAACACCCGGTTGAAATGGCCTATCAATAAAATCGGGGTAAGGATAATTCACGTAATTACCCGTAGTAGAATCCTTTAATCGTTTGAACTGTACCAGGTTTTTATGATCCATGCCTTTTTGATGATAAAGGTCTAGTACGGGAATCTTTTCAAAAGCGCCAATGGCCACAATGGCTTTGGCAAAATCTTCCAGTTGCTGGCCATTTTTTGGCTTATAAGACCCAAAAGCATTGTTCTTGGGATTATTGATATATACAAAGTCTACGCGCTGCATAGGGGTAATCAACACAATCTTGGCTTGGTCATTAAGACTACGCAATTTATTGATAATCACCCTAAATGCGCCAAAGACCGTGGTTGGTCCACTATTGTTTTGATAATCAGTAAATGTACCCAATGGTTTGGAACCCCACCAGTCATTGGTTCCTAGGAAAATGGTATACAAATCCGCTTTTTGAATTCCCAGTTTTTCAATCTCCGTAGCTATTCTAATAGCTGTCCAGCCATTGTATCCTTTATTGATGTACTGAATCTGCGGCATTTTTTCTTGCACCCTGGTCATATAGCCCTTTGTAACACGGTTGCCCGTTTCATTTTGATGGTCATTCAAATAGGTAATGCTATCGCCAATGGCCACCCAGCTAATGGGTTTGGGTGCAAAAGAACTATGGGCAACAAATAATACCAATATCACAAAGACATGCTTCATGTTTCCGTTTGCTTAAAGATAATCATTGCATTTAGTGGATATTCCTTTTTTCAAATTCTTTTCATTTTATAAGTATTAGCATATAGTTTTGCCAAAATTTTGAATAAGGGAATTATATATCGTCAATTGATAGCAGGGATTTTTCTGATAGCTTTTTTTGCACAGACATTCAATAGTACCCTTGTATTTGCTGATTATTATGCAAATACAATTAAATATGCTAAGAATTGTGAAAATAAGGCTAGACCAACATTGCATTGCAATGGTAAGTGCCAAATGATGAAACGAATTCAGAAAGAGGAAAAAAAGGACCAAGAGAATCCTGAAAGAAAATCCGACAACAAACCCATGTTGACACTTTCTACAAAATCTTTCTATGCCTCTGCACCAGTTTATTGCCTTTTCATAATAAAAGCAAAGGTTTTTCTGCCTAAAACAGAAGAAAATACCATTGACCACAGTTTAGATATCTTTCACCCGCCACAAGCCTAACCAGTTATCTAGGCAAATTTTTTATTGTAATAATAGATAGTCTAAGCAGGATTGAATTGCTCTTGTTTTGATTGTCTAATAACTGCCATGCAAGGATTTATGCTTTGTAACCATCCTTATATGGTATTTTTTGAACCCACAACTTTCAAGTAAATCAGAAATGAAACAATTATTATACGTATTGTTTGCAGCATTTTTATGTTTAAATGTGCAAGCACAATCTATTAAAGGAAAAATCAGGGCAGCCAATGGAACCGCTATTGAGGGAGCAATAGTTTCAATTTTAAACACCAATAAAACCACTAATTCAAACAAAGAAGGAGCATTTAGTTTTCAAAATATAGCTCCAAGAAATTATCAGCTCAGCATTAATTTATTGGGTTTTGCCTCAAAAATTATTGATACAAAAGCCACTTTGAACAATAATGCTGATCTGGTG
>CAMFKK010000088.1 GCA_945957225.1 uncultured Sphingobacteriia bacterium
ATATAAAAGACGTTGGCTTATCTGTTTACTTGGCACATTTGGGCATGGGTGTTCCCGCTAAATCCATGCGTCTTAGTCTATTCCATGGGTTATTGAGCAATATTCAAGTAGAAGACAATCTCTTTAAAGGGGAGAGTTATTTCTTTAATGAAGTACAGCGCATAAAAAAGACTTTGGAAAAAATCAGCGACGGCAATAATTGGTTAATCCTCATAGACGAATTGTTTAAAGGAACCAATATCCAAGACGCCATGAAGTGTAGTACCGCCGTGATTGAGGGGCTGCGCAAAATGCAGAAAAGTCTTTTTATACTCTCCACCCATTTGTATGAAATTGGAGAAGGACTCAAACAATATCCCAATATTCAGTTTCGCTATTTTGAAACCAGTATGGAAAATGACCAACTAGAATTTTCTTACCAACTCAAAGAAGGAATTAGCAATGACCGGATTGGTTACCTGATTCTCAAACGCGAGGGAGTGACTAAGATTCTGGACAATTTATAATAACTTGACGCTAAAATCAGCGGCATGCCCTCCCCCAAGGTATTGATCATAGTTTTGTTGAGCAGTTGCTTATTGCTTGCATCCAATCGTATTATTGCTCAGTCCATTCCCACCCAAAATCTAAAGGGTCAGGTCATTGACCGATCCATTAAAACAGCATTGTCGGGTGCCAGCATTGAATGCATTGATCTTCCCAATTTCAAAACCATCAGCAACGAAAATGGACAATTTAAAATAGCGAGCATTCCCGTTGGTAGGCATAGTTTCCGAATCAATTATCTGGGTTATAAAACGGCTACCCTGTCCAATCTGTTGTTGGAATCGGGCAAGGAATTGGAACTGATGGTAGAGATGGATGAACAGCTCAATAACCTCTCTGCTGTAACGGTGAAAAGTAGTACCAATAAAGTAAAACCCATCAATGAATTTTCATTGGTGAGTGCGCGCAAATTTAGTGTAGAAGAAACCCGCCGTTTTGCTGCAGGGATCAATGATCCTTCTAGAATTGCCATGGCATTTGCAGGCGTACAAGGCAATGGCAATAACAATGCTTTGATCATTAGAGGTAATGCCCCCAATGGTTTGCTCTGGCGCATGGAAGGAGTAGATATTCCCAACCCAAATCATTTTGCAGCCGTGGGTACTTCGGGTGGTGGCATTTCTATTTTGAGTGCACAGCTATTGGCCAATTCCGATTTTATGACTGGGGCCTTCCCAGCGGAATATGGGAATGCCCTTTCTGGCGTGTTTGACATCCGTTTAAGAAAGGGCAATAAGGATAAAAGAGAACATACTTTTTCTGCCAGTACCATTGGGGTTGATGCGGCAACAGAAGGCTATTTTAAAAAGGGTTATGAGGGTTCTTATTTGGTGAACTATCGTTATGGATTTTTAACCCTGATGCAGCAATTTGGATTAAATATCGGCGAAGCCAATACCAAGTTCCAAGACCTTTCTTTTAACCTCTATTTGCCCGTAAAAAAGTTTGGAACATTTACCGTATTTGGATTTGGAGGACTGAGTTCTCAGAACAGTGAACTAACCAGGGATTCATTGGTATTTTTAACTGACCCAAGTAAAAGATCGGCCAGCTTTACGGGAAGCAATACGGGCGCCATTGGTTTTACGCATAGCATTCAATTGGGTAGCAAAACACTACTCAAAACCATCTATAGCATTAACGCCAATAGTTATAACAAAGAAAATACCAGCATTGCCAAATACAATAGTCCCATAGTCACTACCAGGGACAATGAATTTCAAGAAAACAATGCGGTCTTGAGCATGACGCTCACGCATAAATTCAACAAACACCATTTGTTGAAAACAGGATTCTATACTACGGGAAAAGGATTTGATTTGCATCAACGCGAAGCAGTAGCCAATGTGCTAAAAGACAAAGTAAAGACCAATGGCAATACCAGATTGAACAATGCATTTCTACAATACAAGTATGACCCCAATAATCGCTGGAGTTTTCAAGTAGGTCTACACGCACAATATTTTGCACTCAACAAAGGCTCTGTGATTGAACCAAGGGCAGGGATCAAATACCAATTGGGTAAGAACCAATTTATATCGGTGGGAATGGGTGGTCATTCACAGGTACAACCCTTGGGTAATTATTTTGCCAGAATCAAAGTGGGTGTTGATACCCTACAACCCAATACGGGATTAGACTTTAGCCGTTCTACCCATTATGTATTGGGCTATGCCATTCAGTTTGCACCCAATTGGAATTTATAAGCAGAATGGTATTATCAATGGCTGTACCAGATCCCCATTACAGCAGACGCTGCCACCAATTTTAGTGTGCTGAATATGGATGATGACTATGCCATTGAAAAACTCAACAACAGGGGCAATGGTAAAAACTATGGCATGGAAATTACCCTGGAACGGTTTTGGAATGACCAGTTTTATTTCTTGACTACCTTAAGTTTGTTTCAATCCAAATACCTGCCATCTGATGGGGTTTGGCGCAATACCCGTTTTAATACCAATAGCAGTTTTACCCTGGCTACGGGAAAGGAATGGAGCCTGCATGGTAAAAGGAGTTCCAGTATTGCCACCGATTTAAAAGTCTTGTATAGTGGAGGCCCAAGGGTTACGCCCATTGACCTTCCTAAATCCATTGCACAGAAAAAACAAGTGGTAGACAATAACCGCATATACGAAGACCAATTGGCGGCTTTTTTTAGGGTAGATTTTCAAATAGAATGGAAGACACAATACCAAAAAAGAACCGGCACCGTGATCCTAGGAGTTCAGAATTTATTCAATAGAAAGAATCCCATTAGCCAAAGCTTTGATGCTGCAACCAATCAAATCAAATACAATTATTTGCTGGGCTTGATACCTGTTTTGGGTTATAAGGTGGATTTATGATAACTTGAAGCAAATAAGCCACATGAAACAATTGCTGACTGCCATGACCACTTTGCTATGCGTTTATGCTATGGCACAAACTCAAGCCCTTGATTCCAAAGTCTATAGTTATGCTAGCTCAGCAAAACAATCAAAGAATATCAAAACCGTTTTTAGTGGTTCTGGTGCAATTTTAGCCACCCATCAATTAATGGCCAATACGGTACCTATAGGTGCTGCTGTGAGTTTTAAAGCGGGCGCCAAGATGGAGCGATTCATCATTGTGCAACAAGGCATGTTACGGGTGAATTTTAAAGGGGTTACCAAGAACCTAGAAAGAGGATCCGTATTATTCTTATTACCCAACGAAGAAGCATTTTTAGAAAATAGTAGTGGCGCACCAGCCATTTTTTATCTGATGCAATATCAACCCAAGTTTGATCCCCTAGCTGATTCCGTAAAAAGAACTGAAGCTGGTTTTATGCTTGACTGGAAAGACATTACATTCAAAGCCCATGACAAAGGTGGTGTTCGCCAATATTTTGACATTCAAACTCCCATGCTACACCGATTTGACATTCATGTAACCCAACTCAATCCCGGTTTTAAAAGCCATGATCCGCATACCCATAAGAATGAAGAAATCATTTTAATGCTAGACGGTAATGGGGTCATGCAAATTGGAGAAGGCAATCAAGCCTGCGGACCCAATGACGCGGTATTTTTAAATAGCATGGTCTTGCACAATATTACCAATACCGGCACCGTGCCCGCTTTATATTTTGCCATTCAATGGAATTAGCTATCGCGATAGCTTAAAAAATTTCAGCAACACAAACGCAGACTCTTGCAGCAAGGGCTTAACTTTCCAAGCAAGAATTAGCCCATGTTAGTCAAAACTTTTGGCAGTGCCGTTTATGGAGTAGAAGCCATTACCATCACCGTAGAAGTGAATGTGAGTATGGGTCAGGGCTATTCCATTGTGGGTCTACCAGACAATGCAGTCAGGGAAAGTTTGGAAAGAACGGAGAGCGCTATCAAGGCCAATGACTACTATATGCCGCGCACCAAATTGGTAGTAAATTTGGCTCCCGCCGATATTAAAAAATCAGGATCCGCTTTTGACCTACCCATTGCCATTGCACTATTAGGTGCCAGTGAACAATTACCAGCACCAGAAAAATTACAAGACTATTTGATCATGGGAGAACTGGGTTTAGACGGATCAGTACAACCCATCAAAGGGGCATTACCCATTGCCATTCAAGCCAGAAAAGAAAATTTTAAAGGACTGATTGTACCCAAGGCCAATGAACGGGAAGCGGGCATGGTGAGTCAGTTAAAAGTATATGGCGTATCACACTTAAAAGAACTGGTAGCTTTTTTCAAAGACGAGTCTACGCTTACACCCGTACAAGTCAATACCAGAGAAGAATTCTTTTTTAGCCAATATGATTTTGACATTGATTTTGCCGATGTGCGTGGTCAGGAAAATATCAAACGCGCACTAGAAATTGCAGCAGCTGGTGCGCACAATGCCATCCTGATTGGCCCACCCGGAGCGGGCAAAACCATGTTGGCCAAACGCATGCCTACTATCTTGCCACCATTAACTTTGCAAGAGGCTTTAGAGACTACCAAGATCCATTCTGTGGCTGGAAAATTAGCGGCCAATGCTTCTTTGATTAACAAAAGACCTTTTAGATCGCCTCACCATACTATTTCTGATATGGCCCTGGTAGGCGGAGGTTCCAGCCCACAACCCGGAGAGATTTCTTTGGCACATAATGGGGTTTTATTTTTGGATGAATTACCGGAATTCAAACGATCTGTTTTAGAAGTCATGCGCCAACCCATGGAAGAAAGAAAAGTCTCTATTTCAAGGGCTAGAATGGCCTTGGAATTTCCCGCCAATTTTATGCTACTAGCATCCATGAATCCCTGCGCCTGTGGCTATTATAACCACCCAGAAAAAGCCTGCACCTGCCCTGCGGGAGCCGTACAGAAATATTTGAACAAGGTATCGGGACCATTATTGGATAGGATTGATTTGCACGTAGAAGTAACACCTGTTGCTTTTCAGGAATTAAATGAATCTACCCCAAAAGGAGAAAGCTCGGCCACCATTCGCGAGCGAGTGATCCGTGCCAGAGAAATTCAATTAGAACGGTATGCATCCCTACCCGGTGTCTTTGCCAATGCACAGATCAATAGCAATTTGCTTCGCGAGATTTGTCAACTCAACAAAGTAGGAGAAGCCCTACTCAAAAAAGCCATGGAGCGCCTACAACTCAGTGCCCGTGCCTATGACCGCATTTTAAAAGTCAGCCGCACTATTGCAGACCTCTCTGGCTCCGCCGATGTAAAACCAGAATACCTGGCAGAAGCCATTCAATACCGTAGTTTGGATAGGGAAAGTTGGGCGGGATAATCCATTTAAAATAATGGGATTGACCGCAATGGTTTTAAGACTTAAAATCAATAATTTTATTGAATGCAGCATCAAGTAAACAATAAAAATAGAATACCCGCTGCCATTTTCAGTTTGCTACTCATTGGATTTGTTGCTGCATGTATCATGTACCTGATCACAGATTTTGTTTTGATGACAAGAGACACTATACCATCAAGACAACGAAGAGGGTATGATACCCCTTTCAGTAGCATACTAATGCTTAGCTATGGTTTCTTATTTGTTGCAGGTATTTTATATGCTGCTATTCAATACCTATTTCCAGCAGTTTCAAAAAAATATTCATACAAGATAGTGATTGGCGCCATTGCGGCTCTATTACCTGTAGTAATGCTTCACTTAAGCACATTTGGTCTACCATTGACTGACCCTGCCATGCTTACTGAATTATTGATCATGGTTTTGGCTGGAGCAATGATTCCTGTTTTCAATAAACTAATTATTGAAACGTTAAAGGTTTATGAAGCTAAGTATTGAATAGCATAAAATTTTGAAAAACTAATCCTTATTAAATCTTGCTAAAGATTATAAACATTCATTTCAGAAGTAAATAAGTAAAATTATTTTATGATTTCAAATTGAATATGATTTGAATATACTTTTTAAACCCCGTTAATACACCCTTTTTTTAACTATTTTTTTGTGCCTACTTGACAAAGTATAAAAGAGACTATACTTTTATTGTGAATTACAAATCCCTTTTAACTCCCAATTTTAAAACGTAAGAATTCCGAATTAAGCTATGCTAATAGTTTAATAAACTTATTAATAATTTAAAATTAGAGTTATGAAACAACTATCTATGTCACTCTTCTGCCTTTGTTTATGCTTTTGCTTTTATGCCTGTAATAAAAACAAAAATGACATTATAGCTTTTAATTCCTCCATATCTGAAAACGAAATTACATTAATTAAAAAATGGTTAGCCGATCAAAGAACTAGTATTGGAACTTCACAAATGGACACGATTATTCGGGCACTCGATTGGACATTGACAAACAAGACAAAATATCAATCTAACAATTCACTAATAACAGTAAAACTCAATCTGAATACTAGAGCGAAAAATGTTGCTAATTATATTGTTGGTCCAAATAATAAGACAACTGAATATTTAGTTATTGTTATGGATAATTCAGGTGAAATTCAACAAGGAACAATTGGACAGTTAACTCCAAATGAATCACTTAACACTAAACAATCAAGTATTATAATTAGAAATGTATTAAGTAAAGAAAGCATTGAATTTAATGGCTCATTCACAATGTTTGCCCTTTCAAATATATTTCTGTACCAATTACATTATACAAATAATAAAAGAGTAAATGAACTTGTAGTACACGCAGTTGGCAAAGAGATGTCATCAAAAATAAAATCAAATAGTCTAGGAGAAAATATTGCTAAATTAAAACTAAGTGATATAGAGAAACACGCCACCGACGAAACAAATTGCTGGACATGGTATTTATTTATTTTTGATGAATATGGAAATATAGTTGATGCAATTTATTTAGGAGTTGAATGCGACACCCCATGTGCCCTTCAATCAATTAATCCAAGTGGAAAAATTGCTACCATTAGAGTAAATTGTGTGGCAAATAATAGTGGTGGCGGAGGTAGTAGTTCTGTTGATATGGATAATCTTTGCGCTGCTCCTTCCTCAGTTGCAAAATCTGCCATAAATGCAGTGAAATTTATTGAATCCACAGAAGAGCCTTCTATTGAATATGGTGAAGAATTTGATGCTTCCACTGAAGAACATCCAAACGCAGTTAAAAGGCCTGTAATTACTCATCTGCCTCTGAAAACGGTATGGTTTAGTATTATTTATTGGGCAAATTTTACAGCGTACTTTGCGGGTGAAATAGAAAAACTTGAACCAAATATTGGATATGAAACTTATAGTTGGAACTATCTTAATTTTGGCTCAATTGCTCAAACTGGTGGCAGAATACCTCCATGTACATCAGTTAATTGGTCTCAGCCTGTTGCAGCTATTTCAATTACATCTGACAGAAAAGTAGCAAATGTTAAGCTTACTTATACGGGACAAATTCAGCTAACATGTTTATATAACATGCAATGGGGAGACCCAAAATCATATTTTAAAAGCGGTAGATTTATAGCAGGCCCCAACTTGAATTAAAAGATAAAATCATAAATATGAATACGCTATTTATTTTAATATCATTTATTATTTTAAACTCATGTATAGCAAAACAAAAGTTAAACACCATTGATTTGCATGGATATGAGATAAGTCAGATAATGCCTAGTATAGAACTGGATGGGGCAATTAAAAAATATGACACTTCAATATTAACCGTTTATTACTATGATGATCAAACCTTATTCAAGTTGCCTTACTATAATGTCTCAATCAACGACTCGGAAATTGTTTCAAACAATGAACTTCGCCACCATTATTTTGCATTTAAAAGAGGAGAAAAATATGGATTCGATTATGACATTCACAGAACTAGTCAAAAAATAAAATATCCAGTAGACTCTATTTTGAATGAAACATGGATTTTTAGAAACGATTTATTTGGAGTGTTCAGGAATGGCAAAGTGTTTCGGACAAGTACTTTTAAATCTAAAGACTCTATCAAAAAATCTTTTACCATATTAGACAAAAACAACCTAGAACCAATTGCAACATGTCAAATAACCTACGGAAATAAAATGCCATTGTTTAATATGAGTATTTGTAAAGAATTAGATAC